>WQUF01000392.1 GCA_009785875.1 Oscillospiraceae bacterium
TTAAAATGAAACATTGTGAATATAATAATAGTAATTAAATAAGGAGGAATTTTAAAATGAGAAGAAGAAGAACCATTTTTCTCATATGCTTTTCTTTACTTGGTGGAAGAAACAGCCTTAAAAAAATACCAAAAAAGAGATAGATTTTATATTTTTACGAAGTTTAAAATTATGATGAACTAAAATTTTAATATTTAGCTTCTAAATAAAACTTTTTCATCATTAAACATATGCCTTGCCCACAAAATAGCTGCTAATACATAAACAACACAAAAGCCTAACGTTATACCAATATGCTGCATATTCACTAATCCATTCACCAACTCTTTTATTATACAGGATATATTTACAATTGGTACAAAGAACAAAGAAGTGCTTAAGCTCTTTGCATCTAACATATACGTTGCTAATGCTGGTACCATCGCTATTAAAGAAGCTGGTGTTAAATAAGTCTGAGCCTCTTTATATGATCTGGCATATATGCTAAGAGATAATTCTATTGCGCCAAAGGTCATAGTTGTAGCTAAGGAAAAAAGTCCAATGAGCAATATATTACCAATAGGCATGGAAAAGCCAACAGAACCATTAGATGCCATATTTAAAAAGCTTCCATTCATTCTAAATGATATAAATATACCTACTAACGAAGCGATAACAGTTGCTACCGATATTATTATTATAGTAAAATATTTCCCCCATAAAAGAGACATTCTGCTGGCTTTTGTCGTTAGGAGCGGCTCTAAAGTACCCCTCTCCTTTTCTCCAGCAGCCATATCTGTTGCAGATGTTATTGGAGATGTCGCAGCATAAAGCACCAATAGAAGAGGTACCATAATTCCCATTAACCACTTTCCCATACCGCCAGAATTCGATTCTTTTGCAGCAGAGAGCACTTGCGTAGTGATTGGGCTTATGATACTTGGATCAAGACCTTGTGCTGTTAACCTATCCGAGACAATATTTTTGCTATAATCATTAATAGCTTGAGACAATGCTGCCTGTGCAGACATAGAATTCATGCTGGAATCATCGTAATAAATTTGCAAATTCGCAGTTTTACCTTGTGCTATAATGCTATCAAAATCATCAGGTATTACAATCCCAACTAGAGCCTTACCTGAGGAGACATTCTCTTTTATATCTCCATCTACTACTTTAGCTTTTAATGATGCTATTACACTTTGAGCAAGAGGAGAATTTGCATTTCCTTGTATTGCTATGGTAAATTGATTTTCCACTTGACTCTGAGATGAATTCATTGCAAACCCAATAAAGTAGAACATAATCGGAAAAAGTAAAAGTGGGATTAAAATTGAAAAAGCCAAAGACTTAGTATCCCTAAAGGTATTAACGAGTTCTTTTTTCATCACAATTAACCAAGCTTTCACTTTAATTACCTCCTTTATTTGCTCCAATAATATTCATGAATATATCCTCTAAAGATGTATCTTTATACTTAGTTCTTAAATCAGCTAAAGTTTCATTCTCGATGAGCTTGCCTTTGTGGATTATCACAACTCTATCGCAGAGCTTTTCAACTTCGCTCATGGTATGACTTGAAAACACGATTGCTTTTCCCTCTTTTTTGCATTTAAATATAAAATCCTGAACGATGATAGTGGCAGATACGTCTAAACCTGAAGTAGGTTCATCTAGAAGCATGAGTTTTGGTGAGTGGACTAAAGATCTTGCAATTGCTATCTTTTGCTTCATACCTTTAGAGAACTTTCCGCATCTTCTATCTATATATTCTTCCATTTGAAAATCCTTAGATAATTCATCAACGCTTTTACTCGCTTCTTGTTTCGTCATACCGTTTAACTCACCAAAGTATACGATATTTTCTCTGCCAGTAAGCCTATCGTAAAGCCCCACTTCCCCTCCGAACAATATGCCTATCTCTCCCCTTGCTTCTTCAGGATTTTTAACTATGTCTTTGCCATTTACAATAGCTGTTCCTGAAGTAGGTTTAAGCATCGTAGCAATAGTCCTCAAAGTCGTTGTCTTCCCTGCTCCATTTTCCCCAAGAAGCCCAACAATCTCACCATCATTAACAACAAAACTGACATTATCAACTGCTTTTAAATCCTTAAAAGCTTTGCTTAAATTTTTAACCTCTAACAAATAACTCCCTCCCTCAAACAAATAATTTCAGATTTATTAGGATCTGATGTCCAATCGCTAATAATAGCACTTTTTTTGAAGACCATGTTGGTACCATTTGTTTTGTGCAAATAAACTTCTTCATCAGGATAATAACAAGTGTCTTCTTTTTCCACTGTGCCGATGTCTAAAATCACTAATGTATCAGAACCTGAATTGTAAAATGTATGTGCTATATTTCGTCCAGCTGGTTTTGAAAAAAAATCGCCTTTTTTTACCGAATAATTCTCCTCATTTAACCGCAATGTACCACATCCATTCAATATTAAAAAAAATTCTTCCTGTTGTGAATGGCTGTGGTACTTTGTACTATATGCATTTGTTGGCACACTGTCAATATTCACATATAATTTCTCGGTATTTGCCATGGATCCTAACATTTTAGTAACAAGACCTATATCATCTTTCCATATAAATTCTGAAGATATATTATTCACATTACATATTTCCATATGAACCTCCTTTAAGAAATTAGCTATCTTTAATATACCACAAAATCAATGAATTAAATAAAAAATTTGATCAGATTATTATAAAAATAAAATACCTGTTACTCAGCCAATTCTAAAGCAGAGTTACAGGCTCTTAAGATGTGATATTGTTATTCTCTTATTTGATCTTCGGGAATCAAAGCATAGTCATAGAAAACTTCTGAATGATTGTCCAAAACAAGTTCTTTTTTTAAGATATTGCTTGTTTTGTTATCATAAATCTCCCTATAAATTTTAGAAATTCTATAATATTTATTTCCCTCTTTTTTAAAATGATGGTTTTCTTCAACCAATTTATAGCTCCATGGAATTTCTCTTTCGCTTCTTAATTCTGCATATAAGGTCTCATTCTCACACCACAAAAGCAGTTGAAAATCCTGGTCAGTATTATTTTTAAACCTATAATCCACATGATTATACTCCACCGACGTTCCTGAACTGAAAGGAACTCTTTTTCCTTCATCTGGAGCTAATGCATCAGAATGATTATGAAATTCAGTTACTTCTAATGGACTATGTAATACTAATAAGTGTATAGTATTGCTCAAATTGCAGAGGCCTCCACCAATTCCAATTGTTAATCCATCTTTTTTTATCACACGACCTTCCTTAAAACCTTTTCTTTTCGTTATTTTTCCTACTAAATTCCAAAAGGAAAACACCTCACCTGGATGAATTATTAGTCCATTAATTTTACTACTTGCTAACATTATATTAACTACTTTATTTTCTTGAGACTTTAAATCAACGCCTTTTGCTCTTTTAATCATATATGAACTATGGCTGAAAACGATGTTAGGCAATTTTTCCT
>WQUF01000393.1 GCA_009785875.1 Oscillospiraceae bacterium
CCGATATTAAGCTTGGTCCCGGGTCGCTTGACGAGGGTGGTCTTAAGATCATTGGAACCGAAAGGCATGAAGCGAGGAGAATCGATAATCAGCTCCGTGGCCGTTCTGGACGTCAGGGAGATATTGGAGAATCCAGATTTTATATATCCCTTGAAGATGAGCTTATGAAGAGGTTTGGATCTGATAGGATTTCTACGTTTATCGATAAGAGAATGGATGATGATGAGCCTATTGAGAGTTCAATGGTATCATCTGCTATTGAAAGTGCTCAAAAGAAAGTTGAAGGGTATAACTTTGATATAAGAAAATCTCTCATTCAATACGACGATGTCATCAATAAACAGAGGGAAGTCATTTATGAGCAAAGGGACAGCGTTTTAGATGGAGATGATATGTATGAACATGTAAAGAATATGATTCATGATACAATAGAATCTTCTGTAAAATCCCATTTAACTGGCATTGAAGAGGAAAGGGAATCGGACATAGATTCGCTCATCAAATCTATGGAAGGTTTATTTGTTCCTCGTGACACATTTAAAAAAGAAGACCTTATGCCTTTATCAGATGATGCTATCTTAAAAAAATATTTGGATTTATCTGAGAAGATGTATGTAGAAAAAGAGGAAGAGTTTGGCTCTGAGCAGATGAGAGAAATTGAAAGGGTGGTTTTACTCCGCTGCGTCGATACGAGATGGATGGCTCATATAGACGATATGGATCATTTAAAGAGGAGCATTCATTTGATGTCTTATAAGCAGGTTGACCCTAAAATAGCATATCAGATGGAAGGAAGCGAAATGTTCGAACAGATGATCGCTAATATTAAAGATGATGTCACCAGGTTTATGTATAGGGTCAGAATTGAGAGAAAACCAGAGAGAGAAAAGGTTGCAGAAGAAACTGGAACAAATGCAGCTGAGGGAACTGAAGTCAAGAAGCAACCTGTTAAAAAGAAGAAGACTGTTGGAAGAAACGATCCATGCCCATGTGGCAGCGGTAAAAAATATAAGAATTGTCATGGAAAAACTCCCTAAAAAACATGCACAAAAAATTAAGCTAGTGCATAGAATATTAGTGGAGTGGATACTAGTATGTTTCCTATAGCAGTTCCCATGTTAAAAACTCCATAGATATCTCAGTTCTTACTGTTTATCTATGGTTATTTTTATAGAAAATATTTTCTAATTGTAATTAATATTTAAATCATTTAGAATATAAGTAAAAAATTAAAAAAATTACTCATATTAATATTGATAAAAATTTAATTAAAAAGGTTTAAGTGATAAGAATGTTAAGGATATACGAGGAAATAATTGAAAATGTCGATAAACTAAGTGAAACGCTCATAGAAATCAGGGATTCTCTTTGACATTGCCGGTATGAAAAATAGACTATCTGAACTCGAATTTAAAATGCAGGAAGACGGTTTTTGGAATGATCCTGAGAAAGCGCAATCTGTAACTAAAGAAGTTAAAGGGATTAAAGATAGATTAGAGCTAATGGATGATCTTGAAAAATCCCTGGTTGACACTAAAGAATTGTGTGAGCTTTACGGTGAAGAGGAAAATACTTCTGAATATAAGACCATTCTTAAAGATTATACTGATATTAAGTCTAAAGTGGATTCTTTAAAGACGGAAGCTCTTCTTTTTGGAGAATATGATAAGAATAATGCGCTTTTAAGCTTACATGTTGGAGTAGGTGGTAAAGATGCAGAAGATTGGACAGAAATGCTCCTTAGAATGTACACTAGATGGTTAGATAATAAGGGTTTTACTTATAAGACCATAGAATGTGTTCCTGCAGAATTTTATGGCATTAAAAGCGTCACATTGGAAGTAAGTGGTCTGTATGCTTATGGATATTTAAAATCTGAAAAAGGAATTCATAGGCTTGTAAGGATTTCTCCTTTTAATTCAAATGGAAAGAGGCAGACTTCTTTTGCATCTGTTGAAGTTTTACCTGAACTTGAAGATTATCAGGATATTGAAATAAAGCAGGATGATTTAAAGATAGACACTTTTAGATCTGGCGGAGCTGGCGGACAAAATGTAAATAAGACTGAAAGTGCAATAAGGATTACTCATTTACCTACTGGAATTGTGGTGCAATGCCAAAATGAAAGAAGTCAGCTTTTAAATAAAGAATCTGCAATTAGCATGCTTAAATCTAAATTAATCGAATTAAAAGATAGGATGCACAAGGAGAAAATAGAAGATCTAACAGGAGATATGAAGGAAATCTCTTGGGGCAGCCAGATTAGATCTTATGTATTTCACCCATATAACCTTGTTAAGGATCATAGAACCGGGATTGAAACTTCCAATGTTCAGGAAGTTATGGATGGGAATATCGATATTTTTATAAATGAATATTTATCAGGTGCTAATAAATAGGGAGTGTTTAACTTATCTTGCAAACAGGTTATAGGGATCTCTTATTGATCCCTATATTGCCTAATTTTGCAAGAGATTTTTTAACAATTATTTATTTCAGTTATCGCAATTTTTCCGCATACGACTTTTAGAGATTGAGGTGATAGCAATCTTAATTTAAGGATGGTTTCTCTTTCTGAAGCTGGTGTTTCAAAAGTCAACGATTCAGAGAAACAAATATGACTTTTTCTTGAATCATTTGAATATTTCTCTGAATGTATGATGTCACATCCATTACAAAATTCTAATTCGAAAGAAACATCACAGTTACAGGATCGCCTATTGATCATTTCTAAATCTATTTCAATTTCATATTTTTTACCAGAAGGAAGCAAAATCAGCGAATTACAATCTTCCTGGCACTTGTCTTCACAGAGTTCTATTCCATTTTGGCAATTTGATATCTCTTCTAAACACAAGTTTTCATTGCAATTCCACTCTTGATCACCTATTGCTCTGAATACAGATGTACATGGACAGCATGGACAGCACGGTCTGCACGGTCTGCATGGTCTACAAGGTCTACATGGTTTAGGTAAACTGTTTACAGCAAGGCGTAATTTGCTCTTTAAAATTAACTGCATTTCATTTATTTGGCCAACCAAAGAATCTGCACTTTCGTTGATTTCTAAAAGCTTTTGTAAATTTGCAGAGCAATTATTAGATTTTACATACTGAATAGCGTATTGTATTTTTTCACCTTCTGCATTTAATAAATGGCTTAATGCTGTTTCTTCCATCGATATAGACATTATAACTGCATTAAGTGCTTCCTCCATTGTTACACACAAATTTTTTTCTGGAAACTCAGGCATTGACATTTTTATTGACACACTCCTTACAATATAAATTTGGAAAATTAAACTTTCCTTATTTACATTTTATTCAGAAAAATTTTTTTGGTGCATAAATTAACACTGAAAAAAAAAATAAATAAAATTGAAAAAAAAATAATTAAATTTGTAACATCTATATCATGAGAACAATATTATATTAATGAAGGGTGATAATCCACCCTAAAAAAAAA
>WQUF01000394.1 GCA_009785875.1 Oscillospiraceae bacterium
TCTTAGACTTGATTCCATTGAACTCACTGTAGTTTTAAGTTCTTGCATCTCATTTTTAAGTTCTAGTTTCATCGCTTCCAAAAAATCTTTTAATTCATTGTCCATATATTCCAAAATCTCCTTCGATCTGTATAACTTTCATACTTTTTTGATACCTTTCATTACAATCTAAACAATTTTTATCTACTTAAATTATCTCTTCATTTTGGAAAAATTATACAAGTATATAATAATTTTATCAAATATTTATTATAACCTATTATCTATACAAACAATTTAAATACTGCTGCTACTATGCTTATTTCGTAATTGCTAAACTGAGGGTAAACTAAAAAAGCTGCTTTTTTTATGCTCATTTTTTACCACCTTAAACATTAGAAACTGAAACTACATTTTTATTCTTTTCATTAAACGATGTTTCAATCTTATATAGTTCTTTAAACTTCCACATTTGAAGTTTATATTTAACTTCGCCCCCTGCTACAATTATATATCCGTATATTTTATCTGTACTAAAAATTGTACCCCTAAAGGATTGTATATATTCAATTGCACAAAAATAAAAAACTTTACTAAAAAAGATTCTTTTTATAACCATAGCATTTTCGTAAATTAGCACTTTATTGCTGGAATACCATATAATAGACCATAATATCACAATCATGGTAATGATTTCAAAAATAGTTAAAGCAAGTCCAGAAAAACTATAATTCATGCTAAAAAACTCTATGTCTTTATAAAAATTAAACAATAATACAATTTCAAAATACGAACCTAGCACCAAAGAAATGAGTAAATTTGGATGAATAACATAAATCAGAGAACCTAACTTTTCATTTGATTTATATTCATTCCTGAAGATTACTTTGAAATTATTATTTTTAGTATATTTCTTATAAGATATTAAAAGTATTATAAATAAAATTATACCAAGTATTATAACTAAATAATATAGAAAAAGATAGAAAATATTCATGATATTTTTAGTTACCTCTCAATTTTTTGAACATATCCCTATATTAATTATACTATAAATTTTATTCATTTTCTTTAGTAAAAGAATAATATTTTTTTAAAACAAATATTAACAAAAAATGAATTTGAAGAATTTTTATTTTATGAGAAGTATTTCTTTTTTTTATACAGAGAAACCGTCAGCAGTCTTATGATAAGTTCCAAAGCTCTTAAATTCTATATATTTACTAAAAAGAAAAAAATGCCAAAAAAGCATAATGTTGGATACAAAAATTCTAATATTTTTTTTGATTTCGTATAATAATATATTATATTCTAATGAAATTATTTAACAAATGAAACTCATCATTAATATTATATAGAAGAACTAAATTGAAAGGAAGATTTTTATGAAACTAAATAGATATTTAGCATTTATAGCTTGTTCTTTTTTATCAGCAAACATGTTAATTGGATGTACTAATTCTGCAAATTCTGCAAAGAACAACACAGCAGAAGATTATACCATAACATTGAGCAAAGAATATTCATATATGACTGCTGATGATGCTGGAAATATTTACGGTATAACTGTGGATTTTTCAGCAGATAGTGGAAGTGGTACAAGTGATACTCAAAGTATTTCTCAGAATGCGAGTGTCACCATGGATGTTATTAACTCAAATGGTAAAATAACAAAGACTTTAAATTTACCAAGCGGAAATGTATCTACATTTGCTGTGAATAGAAACAATATTTTTGTATTTTATTTTGATAAGATCGACATATTAGATAATAGCGGAAAAACTGTTAAAGAATTGACATTTTCCAGTGATATATTTGTAGCAAAACCAGTCTCCATTGGTGATAAAGTATTTTTTATGCTTCAAGATAATTCCACTGATTATTTTGGCAATGGCGCAAATATGGAATTAGCTTATGTAGGTCCGACTAGCGACAGCATAAAAAAACCAGGAATTACTGATGTTTTTAATATCATGAAATATAAAGATAATATAATAAAACTTTATTCTTATGATGAAAGCGGAGATATAAAAACTACTAATTTTGATGCCTCATCCCTTAATATTAAAGATTCAACTACGGAAACCAATGCTAATATAGATATCGATACTGAATACAGCCAAATCAATGACAAGGTTTATATTTTTAATTATTCAGGATTATTTGAGAAAAATTATGGTGATAGCTTTTCAAAAACTTTAATGTCTTTTGATGGCTCTGAATATTCTAGTATGCAGCTTGCTGGAAATAATTTATATTTATTTGGACCTTATGATAAGAAAGTTAGAGTCATAAGTGTAAGTGCTTTGGACACAAAAATGAATAATCAACAGCAAATAGTAATATACACTCAAGACGGTTCTATTACAGATGATGATTCTACTGTTGCTGGAAAGGCTATTCAAAAATTTAAAAAGAATCATCCGGATATCGCTGTTTCTTTTCAAAATGTTGATTACGATAAATATTACGACGATTTAAATGCAAAAGTTATGACTCAAGATAATAGTTTTGATATCTTTTATTTGCCTGAAAGCAAAATAGATAGTTATATAAATAATGGCGTAATGGCTGATTTAAAAGATAATAAAAACGTTATGGATAATTTTAATAACAACATTAATCCTAATTTAGTCAAATTGGTTTCCAGGGATGGTTATTATTTTGGAGTTCCCATCATGTTTGTATCTAATGTAATAACATTAAACATCGATAAATTTGCTGAGCTTTCAATAGATTTGCCTGGGGATGTCTGGACATATGATGATTATTTTAACATTTTAAGTAAATTGAGAGATAAAGATAAAAACCTCTATTTCCAAACAGCTCAAACAGATTTTTACTATCTATTGGATTATGTTAGTTATTCAGTGGATATGAAAAATAAAAAAGCAAATATCGATAAAAATAAATTAACTGATATTTTAACCAAGTTAAAAACCGTATTGGACGATTCAAATTCCACTTCAATAAGCGATGACAATTTATTAAATTCAAATTCATTTTTAATAAGTTATGGCAATAGTTACGATTCAGATAACCTAGATGCAAAAACAAAATTTTCAAATCCACCTGTAATATCAAAAGACGATCCTAAATATTTTGTATCTGGAACTGAATTCCTTTGTGTTAATAAAAAGAGCAAGAATTTAGACCTTTCTTGTGAACTATTATCATATGTATATGATAAAGATACTGTCTTAAATAGGGATTCTATGTATGATTTGCCAATTTACAAAGATATGCTTAAGTATAATGATATACTAAAAGCTGATCTGAAAGAAGAGCTTCAAATCACTTCTGATACCGATGCACAGCTAATTAAGGTATTTGATCAACAGAAATTAACGGATGATTATATTACAGTCTATAATAATATTTTAAGCAATTATAAAGCATCTATAGACGTATTTAATACTGATTCCGGAAGTAAAATACTGGATGATTTTACAAATGGAAAAATAACAGTAGACGATACAGCAAATAAAATAATCAGTTTGGTTAAGAATATGGTTGAAGAGTAATTTAAAAGACTTAACTTATGCTAAAATTTAGTATAAGTTAAGTTTATATATAAAAGATATGAGTATCAAGCCATGGCTTCAAACAATATTTTTCACTGATACAATGTTTACTTTTCATTGTTCATTGATATTT
Organism: Oscillospiraceae bacterium; assembly: GCA_009785875.1. Lineage (GTDB taxonomy): Bacteria > Bacillota > Clostridia > Clostridiales > Clostridiaceae > WQUF01. The sequence continues at coordinate 3,637 of WQUF01000394.1, forward strand.
GGGGGTGTGTTATGGACATTAAGAAGAAAATTGCCAAAAGAATTACAATTACATTTTTATTAATAATGATATTGGTTACTTTTAGCTCAAAGACGATAATATATTTTACAACACCTAAAGTTGTGACTGTGAAGATACAGGGGGGACAAATTTCAAATGATCAAGTCTTAAAAAACATTTCATATAGTTTTTCTGAAACGACTAGCATCAAATTTGATAAGCAGTATTCTACACCGTTAAAGGTGAGTAAAATTAATAGTAAAGAAGGCAATTCAGTTAATTCTGGTGATATCCTCATTACATTTGATACAAATGCTCTTTCTGATCCTATTTCACAAACCCAAGACGATTTGAATATACTAAAGAAGGACTTAAGCGATTTTAATACGGAGTTCACTAGAAATCTAGAGGACCAGCTGTCAGCTATAAATGATAAAAGCGATGAAATTATACAGCTTCAAAGACAAATAAATTCTAATAGTGCACTTTTAGCCAATATGAACACTGTGATAAATTCCAGCTTAGATGAAAATGCAGATTTAACAAATATAGACGATCCAGCAACTCTTTCACAAAATATTGATGCAGATAAAAAGCAGCTTGATAAATTAAAAGTAGAATTGACAAGGATGCAAGAGGATTATAATTCTATGAAAAATTCTGGTATTTTAAATGGTACATCAGTTTCAGAAATACAAAAAAATATTAACAAAAAGCAGAAGGAACTTGATGATTTAAATAACCTATCCAGCAATTATAGTACTATTAAGGCACCTGTTAATTGTACTATTGCAAAAATATATGTACAAGAAGGAGATATGTACGATGGCTCCGCTCCACTTTTAGATTATAGAACATCTGATATACCAACAAAGATTACAGCAAATTTAACAGATGAAGAGTACAACAACTTAAAGGATTATGTGGTTACAAATCCTAAATGCAGCATAGTAAGTTTTGGGTCTACAAATGATGGAACAATAACTGGCATTGAAAGGAAAGACAATAATAATTATATGTATATCACTATGAGTTCATTTGATAAACTAAAAAATATAAATCCTCAAAATGTAAGTATTAAGATTCAAAAAAATAGCAAAAAGTATGTTGCTTTAATTCCAAATGAAGCTATATTTCAAGATTCTTATGTATATGTATTAAATGAGATAACGGGATTTTTAGGCAAAGAACTCATCGTGAAGAAAGTAGAGATTGTTAAAGGAGAATATAATTCGAAATACACAGGAGTTGACCAGGGGCTTTTGGGAAATGAAACTATAGTGAAAGGTACCGACAGAGAAATAAGCAATGGACAAATGGTGATGATAAATACCAAGGTGACAGAATAATGAAGAAGCATGTGATTTTAATTTTATTTTTAATATTATCGGTAAGTATTATTCAAAGAATAACAGATCCATTATCAATATTACAGAATATATTCTTGATAGAAGAGAATTTATCAAATTATGACGAGTTCTCGCTTTTTAAAGAGTATAAGAATGTGAACAATAATATTTTACAGAGTACCATGTATAAAACAAATACAGGATTCATTACAAATAGCCTAGGATCGAGAATAGATGTTAGATATTACGAAGTAGATGGCAATATTAATGACTTTTTAAATTTAAAAGTTACGAGAGGCAGGTTTATATGGCCTGAAGACTATGAAAATAAGGTTAAATACATTGTAATTGATGAAAAAACCGCTGTTAAGTTCTTTTTAAATACTAATTGTACAGGAGAAAAGATACAACTTAATAATGTAGAATATACCATTTGTGGAGTCTATAAGGAAGATAATTCGCTATTGGGTAATTTATCTAGGACCTATAGAGATGATAGTTCACTAGTATTTATCCCCATACAAAAACCAGCTCAGCCAATAGATCAAAATGATAGCAATTTAAATCAAGATACTTTTGGAATTTATACTATTCTTTTTAAAATAAAACCAGGATATGGATTCATATTAAATAAAGGAATGGAAAATTATTTTTCACAAAACATGGGAAAGGAGATCATCCTTAAAAACTTAGATTATGAAGTGAAAAGCAATATTCAAAAAGTAAAAGCTCTTAAATTCATCATTTTTTTAATCGTCGCTATATACATACTAACTCTGATTTATAGAGATTTGAAAGAAATTTTAATAAAAATAAAAAATGATTTAAAGAGGAATTATCTTTTTAAAGCAATAATGAATAATAAGTTTTTTTTAATTAAAAAGATGCTTGTGTATTCTTTATTTATAATCCTGGCTATATATTTTTATAATAAATTGAAATTTCAAGTAGTAATTGATCCTGATATCATACCTTCTAAATTGATCGATTTAAATGAGATACAGACGAAATTTATTAATTATATCGTTAAAATGAATACAATTCCTAATTATGCAACAAAGTTTGAAGCAATGCTTAAGAATGGAGGAAATATCATAAATTATTTAGGAATATTTATTTTTATAATATTTTTATTTTATTTTGATTTACTTACCAAAAATAGAGTTAAAATATTTGAATTTATAAAAAATGTAATAAAGAAGATAATAGATGTGGAGGATTTAAAGTCATTATTTGCTAAAACTCCTAAGGTAAGGAGGCGTAAGCATGGTTAGCAGAAAAAGAATAAGGCAAAACAAGCACTATAGAAAAAGGAACAGAAATATAAGTTTTGTTGAAAAAACTGTAAATCAGCCTTTAAAAAAAGATACATTTAAGTTTAAATATAAAGGTTTTGATCTTAGAAATAAATCGCTAATATTAATGTACATTTGCAGCTCAGGCTTTGTTTTATTTTATTTGATACCGTTTATCTTATCTATATATTATTCTCTCATTAACAACGCTTTTGATAAGAAATTTGTGTTTTTTAACAATTATATTCAAGTAATAAAAAATCAGTATTTTCAGTTAGCACTAAAGAATACTTTTGAATTCACATTTACTTCCATTGGAATTTTGATCCCTGTTTCATTTGTGCTTTCTATAACCATTGTAAGTATATCTGAATCCATGAACTTTGTAAAACCAGCTTTTTTCATACCGATGTTATTACCAACTGCCTCTGTAATCATCATTTGGAAGATTTTATTTGGTGATTATAGCTATATAAATGCTTTTCTACATAACAATACAGGTAGAATACCTATATATCTTTTATTCTTATGGAAGAATTGTGGTTATAATATAATACTCTTCTCAGCTGCTTTTTTAAGCATAGATAAATATATATACGAAGCTGCATCTTTAGATGGTGTAAATGTATTTCAAAAGCATTTATATATAACTTTGCCACTTATACTACCAACAGTGTTTTTTGTATTCATAATTTCACTGGTAAATTCATTTAAAATATTTAAGGAAGTTTATTTATTTTATGGTACCTATTATCCAGAGCAGAATTTATACTTGGTTCAACATTATATGAAAAATCACTTCGACAAATTAAATTACCAAAATTTAACTGCAGGGGCTATAATCTTTGCAATCATAGTATATGTTATCGTTGCAATTGGTTATAAAATACAAGGAAAAGTAGCATCGGAGGCTTGGTACTGATGGCAATATTTAAAAAAATAAAGCTCATTTTAAAAAACACTTTAATTACAATCATAGCGATTGTTTTCATATTTCCTTTAATTGCTACAGTGGCTGATTCCTTTATGTCTATAGACGAAGTAAATAATGATTATAGATTAGTGCTAAATAAAACAGATGATATCGGAAACAGCTTATTTCAAAGTGATTCTGGTAGCAATAAAGAAGAGAGGGTTTCCATTCAGATTATACCGGATAAGATCTCTATTGAACAATATTATCAAACTCTTATAGAAAATTTTGATTACATTAAGATGTTTTGGAATTCAGTTAAAATCAGCGTTCTGATTTCTTTATTAACATTTATAATTGCATTTCCTCAAAGCTATGTCTTTGCAAAGGTAAAATTTAAGGGAAGCAGTTTAGTCTTCTTCATATATATTATAGTTATGATGATGCCTTTTCAAGTTACACTTTTGCCAAATTATTTGCTCCTTCGCTTTATGAACTTATTGAACACCCATAGTGCTTTGATCTTACCAGCTGCTTTTTCTCCGTTTGGAGTGTTTTTGCTTACACAATTTATGAGGTATGTTCCAAATGAAACCATCGAATCGTTTAAACTAGAGAGCAATTCACTATTTAGGCTTTTTTCACATATAATAATACCAGCTGTTAAACCTGGCATAATCGCTCTTTTTGTTTTAGTATTTGCAGAGAGTTGGAATATGGTGGAGCAGCCTCTGATTTTTTTAACAGATGAATTTTTATATCCTCTATCCCTTGCATTAAATGGAACGAGGCTTTCTAATAGTTTAGGTGCCCCATTTGCAGGTGCAGTATTATACGTTATACCCATCATCACATTGTATTTTTATTTTGAAGAGGAGATAATCGCAGGGTTTAGCAATTGGAAATTTTAAGTTATAATGATAATAGAGGGGTGATAAAGTGATGATTGATATAAAAAGAGACGATTATACATTTGAAGAATGGCTGGAAATGGACAATAACGACGAGTTAGAGCTGATAGATGGAAAAATATATATGAGGGGTGAACCTTCGACATATATGATTGGTGAAACTTCCACTAGACACCAAAGGGTGTCGCTAAGATTAACACTTGCATTAGGAAATTTTCTTGTTGGTAAAACATGTGAACTTTTTTGTAATCCGTTCGTGGTTAAGCTAGAGGAAAAAACTGTGGTACATCCTGACTTGGCGGTTATCTGCGATACAAGTAAAATAAATGATGGCGGCTGTATCGGAGCACCGGATCTGATTATAGAAATCCTTACGCCATCAAGTGCAGGATATGACATTTTTACTAAATACAATGAATACTTGCTTGCTGGAGTAAAAGAATATTGGATTGCCGATCCAATAAAAAATTATGTAATAGTTCATACACTGAAAAACAGCGATTACGATACGATACTTTATTTAAAAAAAGATATACTGCCTGTTAGCACTCTGCCAGGCTGTGAAATAATACTCGAAAAAATATTCGATTAAATGAGCTTGAAGCAGCGAATGAAAACCTATCACAAAATTATGCGATAGGTTTTTTTATAATTTTTTGTCATCTATTTTAACCCTGAGAATATAATATAATAATTAATGTTAGGAGTATTTTTTATGACTATAGAATTTAAGAAAAGTTCTTCAAGAGAGGGTAACATTGGATTTAATATAGAATCTAATTATGGAGACGATCTATTTCCAAAAGCAAGGGTTAAAAACGATCCTGTAAAAGTTACAACTGAATCTTTTGAACTCCCTCCAATTGATCCAGTATTAGCAGAAAAGGTTAGGCAAAGAAAAGCTAAGATTTTAAGCACCAGGATTAAAAACTTCACTGAAGGCATTGATCTGTTTAAGAGATTTGAAAAAGTGAATATCATGGAATTGAATTATTGCGCTGAAAACTGGAATTATTTCGATAAACCTACTAGAGAAGAGCTGTTAAATTTAATCGGGTCGATTGAAAATATTGGTCTCATATCGCCACTCGTGCTTTTAAGAGAGGCAAATGACTCATTGACAATCATCTCAGGTAAAAGTAGAGTAATAGCTATGAGGAATCTATATGCCAATACAAAAAATGAGCGGTACCTAGAGGCTCCCGCCTTCATACTGGACTATTCTGAGGTTGACGAATATTTTTTAAGGAATTTGATCATAGATAGTAATATCCAATACAGGAAGATCAGCAAAAACACATTGATAATGGCTGCAATAGAG
>WQUF01000395.1 GCA_009785875.1 Oscillospiraceae bacterium
GTGTCAATGATATTGAAATCTGCTACAGACAAAGATACTTAGATTTAATCATGAACAAAGATTCGCAAAAAAAATTTATGCTCAAATTTAATTTAATAAAGGAACTTCGACACTTTTTAGAATACAATGGTTATATAGAAGTGGAGACTCCTGTCCTTATTAACAAACCATCAGGTGATCATGCAAAACCTTTTATATCCCATCACAACGCTTTGGATATGGACGTTTATTTAACAATTTCACCTGAGACCTATTTAAAGAGAGCAATCATCGGTGGTTTTACGAAAGTATTTGAATTTGCAAGGTGTTTTCGCAATGAAGGGATTGATGCTACTCATCTACAAGATTTCACTATGCTGGAATGTTACTGTGCTTATTATAATTATAAGGACAATATGAAATTTACACAGGAAATGATAAAATACGCTGTCACAAAAGTTTTCGGAAGCTCAAAGATACGAGTAGATAACAGAGAAGTTGATTTTTCAGCTGAATGGGATGTTCTTTCATTTAGAGAATTGCTATTAAAAGACTGTTCTATTGATATTAATGGCTTTGAAACTTCCGATGCATTATTAAATGAAATAAAAATGCGAGGAATAGATCTGGAATCTGAAACTGATTTAAAAATCTTAAGTAGAGGTAATCTTATAGATTTGCTTTACAAAAAGGTTAGTAGACCAAAAATGATAAAGCCCACCTTTTTAACTGCGCATCCCGTTTCTGTTTCACCGCTGGCTAGATCAAATGATGATAACCCAACAATAGCAGATCGATTTCAGCTTGTAGTCAATGGAGCTGAAATTATAAATGGATATTCAGAATTAGTAGATCCTATTGAACAAAATAAGAGACTTATGGAACAAGCCAGACTAAATGCTTCTGGAGACAGCGAAGCAATGATGATGGATAAAGAATATGTAAAAGCTATGATGTATGGTATGCCACCAATTTCCGGATGGGGTTTAGGAATCGATAGATTATTGCAAGTATTGACTGGTGAAGGAAATTTAAGAGATTATGTTCTTTTTCCATTGATGAGACCAATAGACTGATGAATTAAAAATTAGCTTATCTTTTAGTATATTTCCCTCACTTTGTATTTTTAAAAATAAATGAGACATACTATAAATAAATATTATATAACAACGGAGGATATTTATTAATATATGAAGAAAAAAAAGTTATTAGTATTTATTATACTATTTTGTATTGTCTCAATTAGCATGTGGAATTATGTATCTGCCTGTAACAGAATCGCTGAAAGTCAAATTATTGGGACACATGATTCCAACTCTCCAGAAGACATTCCCTTCCGCAATGTAAGTGCAGTTGATTTCAGCCGCCTTGATTTTAATCCTTGGAATGTGGATGAAGCTTCAAAATTTGTTGAAAAGCGCGATAAAAAACCTTATACCATAATGGTATATATGAATGGCTCTGATCTTGAAAGTCAAAGTGGAGCTGCAACTGAAGATTTAATCGAGATTCTGGAGTCTGGTGTAGACTCTAATAATGTAAACTTAGTCATTTTTACAGGTGGGACGAACAGATGGCAGAATAATGTAGTTCCTGAGAATGAATGTGTATTGTGGGAGATAGAAGATGGAATGCTATATGATATCGCAGGTGTTGGACTTGTAAATATGGGCAACCCAGGAACTCTTTCTTCGTTTATAAATTTTTCTGTCTATAACTTCCCTGCTGATAAATATGGTCTCATCATGTGGGATCACGGTGGTGGGTCTATAGTTGGATTTGGTCATGATGAAAAATTCGTTAAAAATAACCTTTCATTATTAGATATGAATTACGCATTTGATCGCTCAGTTTTAGCTCAAAATAAACTAGAGTTTTTAGGTTTTGATTCCTGTTTAATGGCAACACTTGAAATGGGCGAAGTAGCATCAAATTATGCTAAATATCTCATAGCTTCAGAAGACTTGGAACCAGGTGCAGGCTGGGATTATTATTTCTTATCAACACTGAATGATAATCCTCAAATGGACGGAGCAGAGCTAGGCAAGAATATTATTGACTATTTTATAGCGTATTATGGCAAAGATTCTGACCAAATATTAACGCTATCTGTTGTAAACTTATCAAATATCAGACGAGTATCCAGGGCATTGGATAATTTGATGGCACGATGTTCTCATATATTGCTCACAGATAGGAAATCTTCATTTAATTTATTAGCCGGTAAAAGAAATATGACCAAAACCTTTGGAGAAGGCAGCCCTCGGGATAACCAATGCGATATGGTGGACATTGGAGATATGGCAGGAAAGCTTTCAGATCTGTATAGCAATGAGGCGAGAATTCTCATAGAAAAACTTAATGAATGCGTTTTATATAACAGGAATAATTCAGATGTAAACTTAAATGGTCTTAGCGTATACTATATATATGGAGGTAAAGAGTATGGCAACTATTCTCTGAATACTTATGAATCTTTAAAGGTTAACGAAAGACACACAGAGTATTTAAATAAGTTCTATAGTATGCTAACATCGAATTACCCATCTAAGAGAAGTCGAGGATTAACATCAGGTGAAAATACCATACAGGCAGAAGTGGTAGAGAATAGACTCACTGTATGGCAACCTGCAAGCGATTCTCCTGGTAAATATGTAATGAAAGGCATAAATTACAATAAGGCTGCTGAATCATCTATTAAAGAGAATCTCCTATGGCCAACCATTCATGGCGAAAGAGTCTGCTTGTATAAAATAAACAGCACTGAAAGCAAAGATTTCTATGCTATACCAGTGGTATTAAACGGAAATGAATGCGATATAATAGCAGCGATAAGCGAAGAATACCCAGACGGAAGACTTTTAGGAGTGCGCAAAGAAGATGGCATAATAATTCAAAAGGGATTTGACCCAATAGCTGTAGGAGATAAATTGGCGTTTTACTATGAAGAGCGAAGTTTAAAAGATGATGTAACAGACAACGAAAACTGGCATATGGGAGACGAGTTCACTGTAGCAGAAGAATTAAAATTAGAATGGCAAAAACTTAACGATGATGAAGAATATTTTTATAGCAATCTAATAGGAGATACTAAAGGAAATAAGTTTTTTGATGAGCTAAAGCCTGCTGCTACAACTATCTATAAATAATTAGAGGGACTAGAATACCTAATCGTGGTTTTCTAGCCCTTTATAAAAACTAAATTCTATATTACAACCTCAAAAATCGAACCTTCTTTTGTATCTTGGACAGCAATCCCCATACCAATCAGTTGTTCTTTCACTTTATCAGCCATCTCAAAATTGTGCTCTCTTCGTAACTTCAAACGCTTTTCAATTAGAGTGTTAACACATTCAAGATCAATATTCTTCATCTTAATATACTTTATTAGCATTATTAATAATCTTGTCATCCACATCAGTGCAATTTCTTACATAAATCACCTTATAACCTTTATATTCTAAATAACGTCTTATAACATCAA
>WQUF01000396.1 GCA_009785875.1 Oscillospiraceae bacterium
GTAGGTGGATTTAACCTAAACGATGCATTTAAAAAAGCAAACTCCTTGGATGATGAAATTGGAAATAATTTAAGATTTGCTTTTGATGAAAAGCTTGGGTATTTAACTGCATGCCCGACAAATCTTGGGACAGGACTGAGGGCATCTGTTATGCTGCATATACCAGCATTATGTGCAAATAATGAGATTTCAGGGGTTATATCATCGCTTCAAAAAATAGGAATGACCATAAGAGGGTGGCATGGAGAGGGTTCCAAAGCTCTTGGCAATATATTCCAAATATCTAATCAGCTCACATTGGGCTTTACCGAAGAAGAGATATTGGATAATTTTAAAGGTGTTGTAAATGAGATAATAATTAAGGAATTAAATATAAGGGAAAGAATGAAGACCAATTTAAGATGGGAATTTGATGATAAAATATTTAGGGCGTTAGGTATATTAAGAAATGCAATATTGATAACAAAAAATGAAGCAATCGGACTTCTTTCAGATGTAAGATTTGGATTAGAAATGGGAACAATTAATAATATAGAAAAACGTACCCTGAATAGATTATTAATAGAAATTCAGCCAAGCACTCTTGAAAAAATTTTTAACTCCTCATTTAATAGCAGAGAAAGAGATTTTCATAGGGCAAGGCTAATAAAAGAAAGATTAAAATAAGGAGAAGATTATATGTTTGAAGGGAAATATACAGACAGGGCTCAAAGGGTTGTAATGCATGCCCAGGAAGAATCCCAGAGGTTAAGGCATGGTTACATTGGGACAGAGCATATACTTCTGGGAATATTAGAAGAAGATGGAGTTGCAAAGAACCTCTTAAATGAATTAGGAGTTAATCAGGATGTTGTAAGCGAATTAGTTGAACAGATAACTGGAACAGGTGATAATGAAATATACAGAAATGATATAATCAGATTAACTCCGAGGACAAAGCGACTTATCGATATGGCTTTTATCGAAGCAAGAAATTTAGGTCATAACTATATAACACCAGAGCATATTCTCATGGCATTGACCAGAGAGCCTGAAGGCATTGCATATACAATATTAAGCAATTTGGGTATCGATTTTCAGAGGCTTAGAAAAAATATAATAGAACAAATCCAAGGCGAACCAAATAATCAACAGTCAGCAGGTCAAAATCAACAAAATTATAACACTCCTGCGTTAAATCAGTTTGGCAAAGACTATACTATGCTTGCAAGAGAAGGGAAACTGGATCCAGTCATAGGTCGAGAAAATGAAACTCAAAGAGTGCTTGAAATCCTATGTAGAAGGCAAAAAAATAACCCTTGCTTGATAGGAGATCCAGGAGTTGGAAAAACAGCTATAGTTGAAGGTCTTGCTCAAAAGATCGTCCTTGGAAATATTCCTGAAATATTAAGAAATAAAAGAGTGGTTACTTTAGATTTAAGCTCAATGGTAGCAGGATCAAAATACAGAGGAGAATTTGAGGAAAGACTTAAAAAAGTCATGGAAGAGATTAAAAAAGCAAGCAATATAATATTGTTTATAGATGAGATCCACACTATAATAGGAGCAGGAGCAGCAGAAGGAGCTATAGATGCAGCAAATATCTTAAAACCATCTCTAGCAAGAGGGGAAATACAATGCATTGGTGCTACAACAATAGATGAATATAGGAAGCATTTTGAAAAAGATTCAGCCCTTGAAAGAAGATTTCAACCTATAATAGTTAATGAGCCTTCAAAGGAAGAAGCTGTTAAAATTCTTCTAGGCTTAAGGGATAAATACGAAGCTCATCACGGTGTAAAAATAACTGATGATGCAATAAACGCATCAGTTGAATATTCAGACAGATATATCACAGATAGATTTTTACCAGATAAAGCAATAGATTTAATAGATGAAGCTGCAGCAAAAATTAGAATTAAAAATTTAACAGCTCCTACAAATTTAAAAGATGTTGAAGCTGATCTTGAAAGAGCGACAAGAGAAAAAGAAGATGCTATTAGACTTCAAAAATTTGAAGCTGCTGCTAGGTTAAGAGATAGAGAAAGGGTATTAAAAGAAAAACTAATTAAATATCAAAACGATTGGAAAACACAAAGTGGAGCCAATGAATTAGTAGTAGATGAAAAGACTATTGCAAATGTAGTATCAAAATGGACTGGTATACCTATAGAAAAGTTGACTGAGACTGAATCAGAAAAGCTATTAAAGCTAGAAGATATACTGCATGAAAGAATAATAGGACAAGAAGAAGCAGTAAAAGCAGTTTCAAGAGCTGTTAGAAGAGCAAGGGTTGGATTAAAAGACCCTAAGAGACCAATTGGTTCATTTATATTCTTAGGTCCTACAGGAGTTGGTAAGACAGAATTGTCGAAAGCACTTGCTGAGGCTATGTTTGGAAGTGAAAATAATATCATAAGAGTTGATATGTCAGAATATATGGAAAAGCATACAGTCTCTAAATTAATTGGATCTCCTCCAGGATATATTGGCTTTGATGAAGGCGGGCAGCTTACAGATAAGATCAGAAAGAATCCATATTCAGTCATATTATTCGATGAAATTGAAAAAGCCCACCCGGATGTATTTAATATATTGCTTCAAATACTCGAAGATGGAAGGCTCACAGATAGCAAAGGAAAGGTCGTTAATTTTAAAAATACAATAATAATAATGACATCAAATGCAGGAGCACTTCAAATTGGAAAGCAAAGATCCATGGGATTTTCTTTTGCTAGTACAGAAAGTGGAAACGAATATGAAAAGATGAAAGAATCACTCCTGGAAGAGCTTAAGAAAACTTTTAGGCCAGAGTTTTTAAATAGAGTTGATGATATAATCGTATTTAGAGAGCTTGAGAAAAAGGATATTAAACTTATAATAAAGATAATGCTAAGAGGTGTTTCTGACAGGTTAAAAACTCAGGGTATAAATATAAGCTTTAAAGACGAAGCTGAAGACTTGATATTCGAAAAGGGATATGATCCTGTTTATGGAGCAAGACCGCTTAGGAGAGCTATTACTAAAATGGTTGAAGATAATATTTCTGAAGAGATCTTAAAGGGTAAGGTTAGATCAGGTGAAAATATCATTGCAGGTGTAAAAGATAAACAATTAGTATTTGTAGAAAAATAATTTTTAAAATCAACTGGGTGTTACTTGTAGTTAACACCCAGTTGATTTAAAAGTATTAAATTTAAATAAAAATTAAATATTTAAAACTAACATAATATAATCTAAATGTAAATTAAATACTTTTTTGTTATGATTTTATTTTTATAGCTAAAACATATGCAAAATATATTTACTTATAGGTCATTTAAATGTATACTAGAATAACTTGCTATATTTATTATGAAAATAAAACCTATAGGGGGAAAATATGGTCAAAATAAAAACCTTTTACATATGTCAACAATGTGGATTTGAAACTTTAAAATGGTTAGGGAAATGTCCTGAGTGTGGGGCATGGAATAGTTTT
>WQUF01000397.1 GCA_009785875.1 Oscillospiraceae bacterium
TGCTTCATTTTTTGATTAGCTTATTTATAAAAGAGATATTTGGATATTCTATTTCTATTTCAGTTGTAAATTTGGTTTTTGGTGTTTTAGTTTCATTTATTTGTGGATTCATCACCTCTGTCATCCCTATGAGATCATCTCTTCGCATAGAGCCAGGTATACTCATAAAGGGTTAAGGAGATAAACATGAGATACGTATTTAAAAGCCTTTTTGCAAAAAAATGGTTTGTAATTTTTACTATTATTCAAATGGCAGTTGGATTTATATTATTAAATAATGCGCTACTTATAGGCAAATCCATTATAAATAGAAATGGCATTCTCACATCCCTAATAGGTAATATAGGCAATACTAACATGGTTCATCTATCCAATTATTCTAGCGGAGAAACTAGAAAAACTGATGAATTAAAAGGTAAATTATTAGAATTAATAGACTATATAAAAAATAGTAAAGATATTGAAAAAGTTGGCAGTTTTAAAAATGATAGCATATTAATTGCGCAAGATGATATCTATAATCCCCCAAAGGATATGGAAGTGGAACTTTTAGATGAAAATAAAGTCATGGTTAAATATATATCTCTTCCTGCAATTTTTATAGATGATGGAATGTATAATATGGTAAATATTAATATTTCAAAAGGGAGAGGTTTTAATAAAGATGATTATGACTTAGATGTAGCAGCAGAAATTCCTGTTATAATTGGTGAAAATTTGAGCAAATATTATAACATAGGTGATGTAATTGTTGAAAAAACTGATGCTCCTTCTAGATATTTAACAAAATATAAAGTAGTCGGGATTTTAAATAAAGGGCAGATGTTTTTTGCTGGAGATTCTAACTTTTCATCTATTAAAAACATGGAAAATGCTCTTTTAATTCCATTTAGCAAGGAAGATAATTCTTTAGATGATTATTTCATTCGTTATGGTGTAAACTGTAGCTATAGAGTTAAAGGTGATGCTGATGTTACACAAGTTATGAACGATTTTGATAAGAAATCAAGCGATTTGAATTTAACTTTAAAATCCATTAAGTACAGTGATGATATGAAAGAAATAAATGGAGTAAGCAATGGAGGTATATTTTATAATGCCTTTTTAGCTTTTATGTTAACATTTTTTTCGCTCCTTGGAATAGTCTCATCTATTTTGTTATCAGTCTTAAAAAACAGAAGAGAGTATGGAATTAGAATGGCTATTGGAGCAAAACCTAATGATATTTCTAGAGGAATAGTCATTGAAATAATTGCGATGTTTATAATAGCAATTATCATAGTAAATTTATTAATGATAATATTTCCACAAGTCCTTGCTGTACAAATAACACAAAAATCAGATTATATTATTTTTATTTTAAGCTCAAGTTTAGTGTTTTTAATTGGATTGATTATATCCATAATTCCAATAAAGATAATGAAAAAGCTTGATGTAAATGATCTACTAAGGAGGAAAGAATGATGGAAGAGACTATTAGGCTTACAAATGTAACAAAGGTTTTTGGAGAAAAGGAAAATGAGGTTGTAGCCTTAAAAAATGTAAATATTTCCATCAAAAGAGGCGAAATGGTTGCAATAATGGGTCCCTCTGGCTCTGGAAAGAGTACATTGCTTAATATTATAGGATGTTTAGACAAGCCTACCGTTGGGAACTATTTTTTAGAAGGAATTTCAGTAAAAAATTTAAGTCAAAATGAGATAGCATCTTTAAGGAATAATAAATTTGGGTTTGTATTTCAAGATTTTGCTCTTCTTCAAGAGTATTCTTCCTTGGATAATGTCATACTACCTCTAACATACAGGAATCAAAGTTATAGTAAAAGCATCAAGATTGGCAAAAAATATTTGCAGAAATTGGATATTTATGATAAAAGGAATAAGAAACCATGCGAACTGTCTGGAGGTCATCAGCAAAAGGTAGCTATTGCAAGGGCACTTGCCAGCAATCCAGCTATTATTTTAGCAGACGAACCTACTGGGGCCCTCGATCAGAGAACAGGTATGGATATCATGGGAATTTTTAGAAATCTGAATTTTGAAGGGAAAACTATAATAATAGTAACTCATGATAGATTTATTTCCAGCTATTGCCATAGGGTAATTTGGATATCTGATGGAAGGGTTACGGATCTGTAACAGTGAATAATGAATATTGAAAAATGAACAGTTAATGAAAAAATAATACCAAAAGCTTCACATTTGGTATTATTTTTTTTCTCATTTATAAATGTTAGATAGTATAAAAATAAGTATTTTACAAAATCTAAATTCTATAGACAAATGCTTTATTAATGTATTATGGTTCTGGTATAATGTCTATAGTTTATCAATTAACTACAAATAAGTTGCATCTAGGGTTTGACAAATATTTTAATTTTAATGAATTGAGTTGAAAGTGAGAAATATGAGAGTATCAGTAGTCATTCCTTGCTATAACGAAGAAAAAGTAATTAGAAGTACATTCGAAAAACTATATGAAGTGTTAAATGAATATTGTAAAGAAAAGGGGTATGAGTATGAATTAATCTTTGTAAATGATGGTAGTAAAGATGCTACATTAAATATTTTAAAGGGTTTAGAGGAAAAATATGATGTGGTTAGATACGTTTCTTTTTCTAGAAATTTTGGTAAAGAAGCAGGCATGTATGCAGGTTTAAAATACTCAAGTGGCGACGCAGTTGTAATAATCGATGCAGATCTTCAGCATCCACCTGAGCTTATTCCTAAATTGATCGAAAGCTTTAAAGAAGGGTATGATCAGGTAATAGCTAGAAGAAATAGAAAAGGGGATTCAAAGTTTAAAAGCTCTCTTTCTAAGTTATACTATAAAATTGTAAATAACATGATAGATGTAAAGTTAACAGATGGGTCAGGTGATTTTAGAATTCTATCAAGAAAGGCTGTAGACGCTGTATTGTCTTTGCCTGAAAATAACAGATTTTCTAAAGGTATTTTTTCTTGGATAGGGTTTAATGAAAAAACTATCGATTACGATAACCAATTAAGAGCTGAAGGGGAAAGCAAATGGACACTTAAAAGCTTAATACAATATGGTTTCGATGGTATTTTATCGTTTAACAATAAACCTCTTAGAATAATAATATATATTGGTTTTATAATTATGCTTTTGAGCCTTGTGTATGTCATATGGACTTTTGTAAGAATCTTGATACATGGTATCGATGTACCTGGATATTTTACTTTAATCACAGCTATATTGATCATAGGTGGGCTTCAATTAGTAGCTCTTGGGATAATTGGTGAGTATATTGGTAGAATTTATTACGAAGTAAAGAAACGCCCCCATTTTATTGTAGAAGATACGAATATTATAAAGGAAGATAAAAATATTAAAACAGAAGAAAAAAATTAAGGCTTTTTGGTGACGATGATGAATTATATTAATAAAGAGGAAGGTACACAGTTGCCTTTGGATTCATATAATAAAGAG
>WQUF01000398.1 GCA_009785875.1 Oscillospiraceae bacterium
ATGAAGTTATTTCTCTCACTTTTTTTTATAATTATTAAAATGGATTTTTTTTACATGTGATTTGTCACAATATATGATGTTTTTTTTAACAATTCATTTAAAATTTTTCTTTAGATATCTACTTTATTGACAACGATTAAACAATTAATATAGTATTATATATAAATGAAAAAAATTTATCAAGATGTGGAGTGATCATTATGTCGGCTTCTATTAAAGACGTTGCAAGAGAAGCAGGTGTTTCCATAGCAACTGTATCAAGAGTATTAAATAATGTGGATGTTGTTAATGATGATACAAAAAAGAAAGTTTTGGAAGCAATTTCTAAGCTTGGATACCGACCTAATATAATTGCAAGAAGTTTAAAAACTCAAAAAACAAGCACCATTGGAATAATAATACCGGATATTTCAAATCAGTTTTATCCTGAAATAGTGAGAGGCGCTGAAGATGTAGCTAATATATATTCCTATAATATAGTTCTCTGCAATACCGATCTAGACTCCGAAAAAGAAATAGAGTATTTGCGCATATTAAAAGAAAAGATGATTGATGGCGTGCTCTACATGAGCAATTCTTTAGAAAAAGATGTTCTAGATTTAATAAACGAACTAAAGACCCCTGTGGTTTTAATTGAGACCAAGGATAAAGATAATATTTTACCGAGTATCACTATAGACAATGAAAAAGCAGCTTATGATGCAACCAAGTATCTAATAAGCAAAGGCTTTAAGGATATTGTTTTCATAGGTACACATCCAGAAGCTGAAAACGCCTTATCCAAGAGATATGTAGGATATGAAAGAGCAATGAATGAAAATGGAATAGAAATAAATCCTAACCTGGTATGCTTTAGCGGTATAAAGCCTCAAGACGGTGCAAATGTAGTGTCAAGTTTCTTAAAAGGCAAAAAATACGATTCAATATTCTGTATATCTGATGAACTCGCTATGGGTGTTATCAATGAGCTTAGAAATAAAGGGGTAAGAGTTCCTGAAGATATTAGCGTAATAGGTTTTGATAATATATTTTCTTCCACTATATTTTATCCAAAGCTTACAACTGTTGCACAGCCAATGTACGATATGGGGTCAGTTGGCATGAGAATGTTAATTAAGATCATAAATAAACAACCTATGGATAATGAACATTACGTATTGCCACATGAAATAATCATTAGAGACTCAACGAAGTAACAATGAATAATGAATATTGAATATTGAACAATGAATAGTTATGGATAATCAAGCCCAAATGCTTCGCATTTGGGCTTGATTTTAAAAACTAATATTTCTTGTTATTTGAGTTTTAAATAATCTTGGTGTAATAATCCAATCTTTGGTAATGTAACTTTTATTTGAATATACTGCACTTTTCAATTCTTCATTGATAATCGTTATATCACCATCTAACATATTGATTTTCTTATATAAAGGACGTTTACTATGATATTTAATTTGTAAAATTAGCCTGATAACCAAAAATAAACTGATGAAAAAACAAATTGTTGACCAAATAAAAGATGAAGCCATTTCTGGGAAAAAGCTTATTGTAGTATCAAACTGATATGTAAACAAGTTATCTATTGATTCGTATTTGCTAAATACTTTTTTAATATCGCTAATAGTAGTATCAGAATATATAGTAAAAACACCTGTTAATGTATCGCCTGTTGATACAACGTAATCATATGGTACATTTGCAAAAAATAATGCATTATCAAGCTGACAAAGCAGATACTTATGCGTCGTTCCCGACCAGACTGGTGTATTTTCTATAGAGTATTCAGTCTTATACCTTAGCCCTATATCATATATTTTATCAGGCTTTATTTTAAATATGTATTTACCTGACTGAATATATTTTTCGCTAAATACTAAACTCTGATATTCTTCAATATTATATCCTTTATTTAAACCAAATTCATCTATAATTTGTGTGCTATTTGCAGCTGGAATTAAGCTAACAAGAGACTTTTCGGACTCAGCCCGTTTTAAGTCAAATACAAAGGGTGAGAAAAACATATTTAAAATATCAGTAAAACTTGAAATAATTATAATAAGGGATAGTACTACAACAATCACTGAAATAAAAGCAAAATAAAAAAGATTTTTTCGTGCAAATTTTTCAATAGAGAGATTCATTGATGGTTCCTCCTAAAATAATACACATATTTTAATTATAAAACTTCTTCTAATTAAAAGCTATTACTTTAATTACTTTAGTTACTTTGTTACTTTTAATTATACTATGCATATCACTTATAAAAGTTCTCTTTTTTGATGATTAAAATTTAAAAAATTTATGCACATTTTCTATGAATATGAATATAATAACTGTATAAATGTTTTGGAGGATTTAAATGAACGATAATGTGCTGTATGGAATTGACCTAAGACCTGCCTATAAGCTGAAAAATGATGAGATTAAAGTGACAAGTACTGAATTAAAAATAAACCACTCCCCTGAAGATATCAAAAAATGGGCTGAAGCTGAAAGGCTTGCAATTCAAAAGAGAGAAAAGAATTTCGCTGATGGAGTTAATTTCTATGAGAATTTTGAAAAGGTCGATATAGAGTTGATCGATGATACCCCAGCAGGTTGGAACTTGTTTGATGAACCGAAAGAGTCTGAAATTGCAGAGATGATGAGGAGCATCGATCAAATTGGCTTATTGGAACCAGTTTATTTGACGAAAGAGCTTGATGGAACTTATACTGTTATATGTGGAAGGCTCAGATTGCTTGCTTTTATTGGTCTCTACAGGCAAACTCATCTTTTAAAGTATAAATTCATCCCCAGCTACACCATTGATGCTGATAGCGTTGACGAACTATTCTTGCGAACGATGATCATAGAATCCAACATCAAATTTCGCTCTATATCAAAAATTAATATGATTCAAAGCTTAATTCAAAACTATGAGATCATGAAATTGGTAAAAATGACAAGAAACGAGTCAAATGTGGCGAGAGAGATCGCAAGGATATTCGATATGTCGGAATCTAACGTTTTTAATCTATTAAGGGTTAAAAAATTATGCGATCCTGGTCTAACACTTTTGTATGAAGAGAGGATAACTTTAAAAGCCGCTTTATATCTTACAAAAGTTTCAAAAGAGACGCAGATCAATATCTTGGAGAAATTTGGAGCACAAGGAGTAAATAAGATATACAAATTGAAGCTGATAACTGCTGAAGGGAATATTTCGCTTAAACAGCTAGAAGAAAAGAAAAAGGAATTAGAAAATTATACACCCCCTAAGACAAAAATAATCATCGAAGTTCAAAGGGAATTTGTAAATCCTCTTTTAGAATATTTGCTTTCATTTAAAAAAGATCATATAAATCCGTTTGCAAATAAATACACCAGAGGAGTTACTACTTCTGCGTTTAGAGTTAGATACGATGAGGAAGCTATGAATGATTATGCTGAGCAAAAT
>WQUF01000399.1 GCA_009785875.1 Oscillospiraceae bacterium
TAACATTGAAGCTAAAATATTAAAGGCTAATTGTTTAGCTGAAAATAAAGATAATAGTTATGAAGCTATTATGGAAGATATTACATCTAAAACTTATGATGATGCAAACATATTAGTTGGAATAGCTGAAGTTTATGAAACTGCGGGAAATTATGAACAAGCTTTAGCATACTATGAGGAAGCACTGAAAATAAAGGATGATATAAATATAAAAAGCTATATGATACAGTGCTATATTGATTTACAGGATTATGAAAACGCAATTAATTTGTGCGATGAAATAATTGATAAAGATCCAAATAACATGGATGCTTTAGAAAAAAAGATTTTTTCTCTAAATGAACTTGAGAAATACAATGAGGCTGTTGATCTAGCTAATAATTCACTGAAGATTAACACATCTTATGCTGTTTTTTATTATGAATTATATTATGCATATTTTAATCTAGATGATTATGATTTATCTCTAGCTAATATAAATAAATATATAGAGCTAAACCCTGATGAAGCAGAGGGTTATCTATACAGAGCAAAGCTTGAAAAGGAATTAGGAGACACTTCTAATGTAGAGCAGGATATGCAAGTTTATATAGCAAAAGGCGGAGATAAAGAAAAAGGTGACGTGTTTTTAAATGACTAATATAGGATTATATGTTAATATACCATTTTGCAAGAGTAAGTGCTATTATTGCGATTTCCCATCTTTTCCCAATATTGATCACCTTATGGAAAGCTATGTTGAAGCTTTAAAAAAAGAGATCGTTGAATACAGGGATTTAAATTTTGACACAATTTTTATTGGAGGAGGTACACCATCATATTTAAAATTAGAAGTTTTAAAGGATCTCGCTTCTTTATTTAAGATAATTAATATTCAGAATGTGGTTGAATTTACCATGGAAGTAAATCCAGGCACTTTAAATGAAGAGAAGATGAAGATCATAAAAGATATGGGAGTAAACAGGATAAGCTTCGGACTCCAATCTGCCAGTGATGCGACTTTAAAGAAACTTGGAAGAATACATAGCTTCGATGATTTTAAAAGAAGCTTTGAAATAGCTAGAAAACATGAAGTGAAAAACATAAATGTGGATCTGATATATTCTATTCCAGAAGTAGATATAGAAGATTCAATCAATAGTTTAAATGAGATCATTAAATTTAAGCCTGAACATATATCTGCTTATAGTTTGATATTAGAAGAAGGCACTGTTTTTATGGATCTTTTTAAAAAAGGAAAATTATCTTTAAAAGATGAGGACTTAGAGATTTTAGAACAGGAACAGATTTTTAATATTTTAAATAAAAATGATTATATCAGGTATGAAATATCTAATTTTTCAAAGAATAATTTTAAATGCAAACATAATTTAAAATATTGGAATTTAGATGAATATATAGGCATCGGAAGTTCAAGCCATTCATATTATAAAGGTAAAAGATTCAATAATGTAGCTTCAGTATATGAATATATAAGTAAGGTGGAAAAAGAAGGTTTTAAAGCAGAAAATTGCCATGTAAATTTATTAAAAGAGAATATTGAAGAGTTCATGATTTTAGGGCTTAGAAAAACTGAAGGAATTAGCTTAAGTGATTTTAAAAATAGATTTAAGAGAAATTTTTTTGAAATTTATCCTGAACAATTTGAGAGATGGAAAGAGAAAGAGCTTATTTTTCAAGATGCAGAGAGGATTAAATTAACAGAAAAAGGTATGGATTTATCAAATGTTGTTTTGAAGGACTTCTTGTTATGAGGCTTAGATATTATTAGAAAACAGTAATAATCACGAGATAATTCATTATAAACTTGTAAAACTAACATTCAATCAATAATTTAAGGAAAATAATCTTTGACAAATGTCTATGTCAGTGATATTTTTATATCATAGTGTTAGCACTCATAAGAATTGAGTGCTAATAATGAGGTGAATTTAAGTGGATCAAAGAAAGAAAAAGATACTACAGGCATTGGTAAATTCATATATTGAATCAGCTGAACCAGTCGGATCGAGAACCATTGCAAAAAAGTATGACCTAGGCTTAAGTTCCGCCACTATAAGAAATGAACTCGCCGATTTAGAAGAAATGGGGTATATCGAGCAAATCCATACATCATCTGGGCGAAAACCTTCTTACCTTGGGTATAGAATGTATGTAAATGAACTCATTACCCTTGAAGATCTATCCGAAGAGGAAAGGGAGTTCATCAGGAAGAATTTTTTAAATGAAGCAATCAGCGAAGTTGAGTCAATTTTAAAAACTTCGGCTAACATATTATCTAAATTAACGAATATGACAGCTATAATAAAAGCACCTGCAATACCTAAAGGTAAAGTAAAGTTAATTCAGATATTGGGAATAGAGGATGGAGAGATCTTAGTAGTTTGTGTTACAAACATGGGTGCTGTAAAGAACAAAATACTAAAGTTTAATAAGATTTTAAATAAAAAAGATTTTGAAAATATAAATAAAGTATTGAATACTTACCTTAAAGATGTTGAATTGTCACAAATTGATGATAATCTCATATCATTTATGAAATTCCATATGGGAGATAAACATGAATTATTGACACCTATATTGAATATTATTTTGGATACATTGAGTGAAAATGAAAATGAAGATCTATATGTTGATGGAGTGACGAACATCCTCAATTATCCAGAATATAATGATGTTGAAAGGGCTAAAAAATTTTTGCAGCTTATTAGTGAAAAAGACTCGCTTAATTCATTGATCACCAGTGACGATTTAAATGTTAAAATTGGAGATGAAAATGAAATCATAGATGCAAAAGAATTATCTGTAATAAGTTCAAAATACTCTTTAAACGGAGTGTCAGGAAAAGTAGGACTAATCGGGCCAACTAGGATTAATTATGGTAAGGTAATAAGTGTTTTAAAGATAATCACAAATGAACTTACAGAGATGTTAAAAACTTTAAAATAATGCAGGAGGAAATGATGGGTAAAAAGTCAAATATTCCAGATAATAAGAAAGATGATGATCTTATAGCTTCAGATGCTATAGATACAGAGAAGAATGACAAAGAGATTTTAGATGCACCAGTAGAAAAAAAAGATGAAGATGAATCATTAATCGATGCAAGTGATAAAGAGAATGATACTTTAAATGATGATATCATTAAATTTAAGGAAGATATTAGTAAATATACAAAAGAAGCAGAAGCTTTAAAAGATAAGCTCGTTAGACTTGCTGCAGAATACGATAATTTTAGAAAAAGATCCCAAAAGGAAAAAGAGAATATTTATACAGATGTATGTGAAGATGTATTAAAACTATTTTTACCTGTATTTGATAACTTGGAAAGAGCAAATACCATATCAGATGGCTTTGATGAATTAAAAAAAGGTATTGAACTTACTATTAAACAATTTAAAGAGGCACTTTCTAAATTAAATGTAGAGGAAATAGATACAAAAGTTAAATTTAATCCCCATATGCATGAAGCAGTAATGCATTGCCTCGATGATAATTATGGAGAAAAAGATATAGTAGAAGTTTTTTTAAAGGGATATAAAAGAGGAGATAAAATACTTAGACATAGCATGGTCAAAGTAGCAAATTAATAAAAATTAGGAGGAAAATAAAATGTCAAAAGTGATAGGAATTGATTTAGGTACAACAAATTCATGTGTTGCAGTTATGGAAGGTGGAGATCCAGTAGTTATAGCAAATACAGAAGGATCGAGAACTACGCCATCAGTTGTTTCATTTCAACCAAATGGTGAAAGATTAGTAGGGCAGGTTGCAAAAAGGCAAGCGATAACAAATCCAGATAGAACTATAATGTCCATAAAAAGGCAAATGGGAACAAATCATAAAATTAATATAAATGGAAAAGATTATACACCACAAGAAATCTCAGCTATGATACTTCAAAAGGTGAAAGCAGATGCAGAAAGCTATTTAGGCGAAAAAGTTACTCAAGCTGTTATCACTGTTCCTGCATATTTTAATGACTCTCAAAGGCAAGCTACCAAAGATGCTGGTAGAATTGCAGGTCTTGAGGTTTTAAGGATAATAAACGAGCCAACAGCAGCATCTCTGGCTTATGGATTAGATAAGCAGGATAAAAATCAAAAGATTTTGGTTTACGATCTAGGCGGTGGTACATTTGATGTATCCATATTAGAATTAGGAGACGGAGTATTTGAAGTTAAAGCCACTAATGGTAACACAAGACTTGGTGGAGATGATTTCGATGATAGAGTTATCAATTATATAGCTAGCGATTTCCAAAAGAACACTGGAATAGATCTTAAAAAAGACAAAATGGCACTTCAAAGGCTTAAAGAAGCAGCAGAAAAAGCAAAGATTGAACTATCTTCATCTATGCAAACAAGTATAAACCTACCATTTATAACAGCTGACTCTACAGGTGCTAAACATATAGATATGACGCTATCCAGATCAAAATTTAATGAGCTCACTCACGATCTGGTAGAATCAACTATTGAGCCAATGAGAAAAGCTTTAAGCGATTCAGGACTTTCAGTAAAAGAAATCGAAAAAGTATTATTGGTAGGTGGATCTACTAGAATTCCGGCAGTTCAAGATGCAGTTAAAAACTTTACAGGTCAAGAGCCATCTAAAGGAATAAATCCAGATGAATGTGTTGCTGTTGGAGCTGCTATACAAGCAGGAGTTTTAACAGGGGATGTTAAAGATGTGTTGCTCTTAGATGTTACTCCTTTGACTTTAGGAATTGAGACTTTAGGAGGCGTTTCTACACCATTAATCGAGAGGAATACCACTATACCAACAAGAAAGAGCCAGATATTTTCAACTGCAGCAGATGGTCAAACAAGCGTTGAGATACACGTAGTTCAAGGTGAAAGACAGATGGTTCAAGACAATAAGACCCTCGGAAGGTTTACATTGTCAGGTATAGCACCTGCTCCAAGAGGAATTCCACAGATAGAAGTAACATTCGATATAGATGCAAATGGAATAGTCAATGTAACAGCAAAGGATAAGGGAACTGGTAAGGAAGCAAATATCACTATAACTGCAACTACAAAACTCTCTGATGCAGAGATAGATAAGGCTGTTAAGGATGCAGAAAAATTTGCTGAAGCAGATAAGAAGAAAAAAGAAGAAGTAGAAGCAAAAAATAATGCCGACCAAATGATATATCAAAGCGAAAAAGCTATAAAAGATCTTGGAAATAAGATCACATCTGATGAGAAGTCTAGAATTGAAAGCAAGATAAGTGCTTTAAAGGCAGTTAAAGATGGTACTAATATTGAATCAATAAAACAAGCTACAGAGGAGTTGACTAAAGAGTTCTACGATATATCTTCAAAATTATATCAGAATCAGGCAGGTCAGGAACAAAGCTCAGGTGAAACTGATACTAAAGGTCCTGGAAACTCTCAAGATGACAATGTAGTTGATGCTGATTATAAAGTAGATGACAATAATTAATATATAAAACTAATAAACTAAGTCAAATTCTAAAAGATTAGAATTTGACTAGTTTATATTAAGTTTAGGTGGTGAATTATTTGGCAAAAAGAGATTACTATGAAGTGCTTGGCTTAACTAAAAATGCTTCTGAAGAAGATATAAAAAAGGCATTTAGGAAATTAGCTCTTAAATATCATCCTGATAAGAATCAAGGGGATAAAGAAGCTGAGGAAAAATTTAAAGAGATAAATGAAGCATACCAAGTTCTTTCAGATCCAGAGAAAAAATCCACTTATGATCAATTTGGTACTGCTGATTTTAATGGACAAGGTTTTAGTCCAGGTGGTTTTAGTGGCTTTAGTGGATTTGGAGGGTTCGATTTTTCAGATATCGGTGGATTTGGGGATGTATATGAGGCTATTTTTGGTGGAGGAACTAGGAGGCGGAGAAATGCACCTCAAAGAGGATCCGATATCGAAATGACTATCAGCTTAAAGTTTGAAGAAGCGATATTTGGTGTTGAAAAGGAAATAATTGTAAATAGAAAAGAAAATTGTGAAACATGTGGAGGGAAAGGTTCGAGACCAGGGAGTACTCCAAAGGCATGCGATAAGTGCGGTGGTACTGGTAGAATAAGAATTCAGAGAAACACTCTTCTTGGCACTTCTATTGTGGAGTCTGTCTGTGATAAATGCAACGGAAAAGGTACTATAATAACTGAAGCTTGTACTGAATGTAGAGGAAGTGGGAAGGTCAATAAAAAGAGAAGTATTAAGATAAATATTCCAGCTGGTGTAGACAACGGCAATATCGTACCACTTCGAGGTCAGGGAAATCATGGAGAAAATGGTGGTCCTCCTGGAGATGTTTATGTTCACATTAATGTTTCAACGCATAAGTATTTTTTAAGACAAGGAAATGATATTTACTATGAGGCTAAAATAGGTTTTCCACATGCTATTTTAGGATGCGAAATTAAAGTGCCAACAGTTGATGGTGACGTAAAATATACAATACCGTCTGGTACTCAGCCAAATACAAAATTCAGGTTAAAAGAGAAAGGTGTACCAAGGATAAATGGAAAAGGCAGAGGGGATCAAATCGTTACAGTTGTCGTTGAAATACCTAAAAGCTTAAATGATAAACAAAAGCTCGCTATTAAAGACTTTATTGATGCTAGTGGCGAAAAATATGATGAGCATAAAAAGGGGTTCTTCGATAAGTTATTTGGTAATTAATATTCAATTAAAGCAGCACCATAAAATAATGGGGCTGCTTTTATTTAAACAAATAAATATTTATTTGATGCAAATTGCTATAATTAGGATTATAATTAAAACTTGTGATATATTTGTTAGAGAAGTTTAAAAACAATATAATATCAAAGTAAGTTAATGATGAGGTATGAAATGATAGATAATAAATTTAAAGAACTCGGTTTGAAAAGTTTTATTTTAAGAGCAATAGAGTATTTAGGATTTGAAGAGCCATCACAGATACAAACAGAGAGCATTCCTTTAGGGCTAAAAGGTTATGATTTAATAGGTCAAGCACAGACTGGTACAGGTAAGACTATGGCGTTTGCTTCTATTGTTTTAAGTAATATGGAAAAAAATAAAAAAGGCATTAAAACATTGGTGATAACTCCAACTCGTGAGCTTGCAATACAGGTTCAAGAAGAATTTAGAAAAGTAGGTAAATACGCTTACTTTAGATCCTTATGTGTTTATGGTGGTCAGCCTATAGAAATGCAAATAAGATCTTTGCAATACGATCAAGATATTATAGTCGGCACTCCGGGAAGAATTTTAGATCACATATCCAGGGGGACTTTATCCTTTCCTGATTTAAAGTTTTTAATCATAGATGAAGCTGATGAGATGTTGAACATGGGCTTCATTGAGGATGTAAATGAAATAATAAAGGGACTTCCTGTTGATAGGCAGACCATGCTTTTTTCTGCAACTATGCCACAGGAAATAAGGGATCTTTCAAGAAGATATATGAAAAATGATAGAAAGTATATATCTATAGTAAAAAATTCAATGACTGTTGATAAGGTTAATCAGTACTTTTACGAGACAAAAGATAACTATAGATTTGAAATATTGTGCAGAATATTAGATAGGGATGAACCTGAATCTGCTCTTATTTTTTGCAAAACTAAAAAAGGCGTAGATGAATTAATAAGTTCCCTTTTAGATAGGGGATATTCTGTTGATGGAATGCACGGTGATATGACTCAGAGCAAGAGATTATCTGCCCTGAGCAAGTTTAAAAATAAAACCGTAGATTATTTAGTTGCTACAGACGTTGCAGCACGAGGAATCGATATAGAGGGAATTTCGCATGTTATAAATTATGATCTTCCTCAAGATACTGAGTCTTATGTACACAGAGTGGGTAGGACTGGAAGGGCGAATAAGGAAGGCATTGCTGTCAGCCTTGTTACCCCTAAAGAATACATGGTCCTAAAAGATATTGAGAAAAATATCAGGAGCAAGATTTACAGAAGAGAAATTCCTACTATCGATGAAATATTTCTTAAAAAAAGCGAGAATGTTTTAAACACTATTAAGGAAACCTTGTCTACTAATGACTTTAAGGAATTTATTCCGCTAGCACTTCAGCTTGATGAAGATTACAATATGATAGACGTTTCTGCAGCACTTTTAAAACTTAATTTTCAAAATCAGTTGAGCTATGATTATAAGGAAAATGATATTTCAGGTAAAGAAGAAGTTAGGCTGTTCATTTCAATCGGCAGGAGCAATAATCTGAATATTAAAAAATTGCTGTCCTTTATTGAGGCAAACTGCGATATTGATACCGATGAGGTTAGGAACATCAGGATATTGGAGAATTTTTCATTTATAACCATCCCTGAGAGATATAAGGAGATTATAATGAGAAATTGCAACTATAAAATATTGGATGGAGCTAAAGTTAGGATTCAATTGGCTAGACCTAAAGAAAATAAAAACTAGTTTATATCAAGGTAGAATTAAATAAAGGTAAAATAAATTTTACTACTGAAAAAAAATAATTAATTATAAAAAATGAAGGAAGTTTTATTCACTTTTTAGTGTTAAGCTTCCTTTTATAAATATCTTATTGATCTAATAAAAATTTTATGATCATGTGAAAACTTAGTCTCTTTTTTACGCTTGCCTCATATAATAATAATAATGATTTTATTGGAGGAAGATATGGGACTTACTTCTAGTCAGGCTGATACTATATTTGATAAGATAACATTTGAAACTGGGGACGACTTATTGCCTCAATACACCTTGGATAAATTTACCAGAAATCGCAGAGATGAAGTGATACTCGTGGGTGACAATTTCTTAGAAAATCAAGAAAAACTTCGGAGATATTATGAAAAGATGCTTAACAAGAGAGCCATTGATTTCTCAAATGGAGTAGACCTGTTTAAAGACTTTCGCTATATAGATATAGATAAAATTGAAATGGATAAAAGTGGATGGAAAACTTTTCAATAATATTCTGGATTTTAAAGAATTCATACATGCGATTTTCTCGAAAACAAAGGATGAGAAGGCTATTAAAGACATGATAAAAATAAAAGTCAATAGAGAACACATGAAATCATATGTTAAGGAAAAAGTTATTGATGGTGCTTTGCTGGAGAAGGTTACTGGAAAAGAGTTAAATGAAATCTTAGCTGTTTAGTATACAAAATTGAATAAATGGGGGAGACTCCTGGTTTCGAAAAATGCTGAAAGATAAGCTTTGGCAGTGTCGAAATAAAAATCGCCGTCTATCGTAGTCGAATAGGAGATAGATAGATTAGTGTACAGTTCTTTGAGCGGAAAATATCTAAAATAAATGAATATTGAGGAAATAAGCAAAATATAGTAAAACGGTTCTTTATAACTCTTGTGCATATTTTTAAGAAAAAGTACTCCGAA
>WQUF01000400.1 GCA_009785875.1 Oscillospiraceae bacterium
TCTTTGGAGGTGAATAGTTTTCTAATTCCTTGATCTTAGCATCTAATTCCTCTAAAGAGATATTTCCTTCTTTTGTTATGAGCTTTAATTTGTAAATCGTGTTGACTCCTTTCACTCCAAACCTTTCAAGGATATTCGTTTGAGTCTCTTTAGATACTTTTGTTAAATATAAAGCAGATTTAAGCGTAATCCTTCCTTCATAAAGGAGAGTTAAACCAGGATCGCATAACTTCTTTACTCTTAAGAAATTGAAGACAGAAGATTCAGACATATCAAACACTTTAGAAAGCTCTGCAGCCAAATTAGACTCGCTTCTATAGGTTTTAACCATTTTCATGATTTCATAGTTTTGAATCAAGCTTTGGATCATATTGAATTTTGATATGGACCTGAATTTGATGTTTGACTCGATTATCATGCTTCTAAGGAAAAGTTCATCGACTTTTTCAGAATTAATCACAAAGGCTGGTATATATTTATATTTTTCCTCAAAATTTAGTTCATAGAGGCTGATAAATGCTAAAAGTCTAAGGCGACCACAGATCACTGTGTGAGTCCCATCTTTTTCTCTCGTCACATAGATCGGATCTAATAAGCCTATTGCATCGATGCTTCTCATGAGTTCAGCTACATCAGCTTCTTTTACTTCGAATAAGTTCCAACCAATGGGAGTATCGCCTATAGTTTCAATATCCACCTTTTCGAAATTTTCATAAAAGTTAACGCCTTCCGCAAAGTTCTTTTCTCTCTTGATGATGGATTCCCTTTCTCTATTTGCCCACATTTTTAAGTCTTCAGGGGAATGATTCACTTTTACTTCTGTTGTTGTGACAATAATATCATCATTTTTTAGCCTATAAGTTGGCCTGAGATCAGTTCCATATATATTACCAGGATCTTCTTTAGAACAATTAGCCATTTTTCTTCACCTCAATATTTTTATATTTTATTTATATTCAAAAAAATATTATTTATGATCTAATATTTTAAGATAAAAAAATAAAGCCCACTAACCTATTTATTAGTAAGCTCCATTCTCATTATATACTTTCTGAGCAATTTTAACAGCATCTAAAGCATCTTTTCCATAAAAATCTGCATCTATCATCTTTGCATATTTTTCATTTAAAACAGCTCCACCCACCATGATCTTGCAATTGCAATTTTTCTTAAGTTCTCTTATAGTCTCTTCCATATTTAAAACCGTTGTAGTCATAAGTGCACTAAGTCCAACAAGCTTAATATCATCTTTTAAAGCACTCTCTACGATAGTATCGATTGGGACATCTTTGCCTAAATCTATGATCTCATATCCGTAATTCTCAAGTAGAATCTTCACGATATTTTTACCAATGTCATGAATATCACCCTTAACTGTAGCTAAGATTATTTTCTTACTGGATTTTTCTATATTTTCGGACCTTAAAACTTCCTTTAAAACGTTGAAGCAATCCTTTGTAGCCTCTGCGCTTAAGATCAGTTCAGGTAAAAACAATTCTTTTTTCTCAAATCTATCTCCAACAAAGTTAAGAGCTGGAATTATATCTTCATTTATAATATCAAGAGGCTGTTTATTCTTAAGGAGTTCTTTAGTCTTTAAAACTGCATCTTTTCTAAGTCCAGATATCAAAAGGGATTTAAGATCAGTATTCAATTCATGGCTCATAATTTGATTGGCTTGACCTTTAAACTTTTTTATATATTCTGTGCTGCCAATATCTTCATCTGCAAGGACTCTATAAGCCATAAATGCATCGATTATATCTTCATTAAGAGGATTTAAAATTGGAGCATCGAGCCCAGCATTGAGTGCTATAGAAAGGAACACGCTATTTAATGATTCTCTCTTAGGAAGCCCAAAAGATACATTGCTAAGCCCAAGTACCGTGCAAACACCTAAAGTCTTCACCATCTTTATGGCTTTTATAGTCTCCATCACTTCCTCTTGATTGGAAGAAGCAGAAAGACAAAGGGCATCGATTAGAATATCTTTTTTATCTATCCCATAAGCCGCAGCTTTATTTATGATCTTTTGTGCAATTTTAAATCTATCCTCTGCTTTTTTAGGGATTCCATTTTCATCTAGAGTGAGCCCTAAGACTGCAGCACCATATTTTTTTGCTATTGGAAATATGGCTTTCATAGATTCTTCTTTTCCATTTACTGAGTTTATAAGTGGTTTTCCGTTGTAAATCCTGACTGCTGCTTCCAATACGTCAGATCTTGCGCTGTCTATTTGAAGTGGAAGGTTTAAAAATCCTTGAATTTCCTTTACTACTTTAACCATTACTTTTTTTTCGTCTATCTCAGGAAGCCCTACATTTACATCTAAAATATGAGCTCCAGCGTCCTTTTGAAGAAAAGCTTCCTTTAGTATGTAATCTAAATCGTCGTTTATCAAAGCTTCCTTTAGTTTTTTCTTCCCAGTAGGATTTATCCTCTCTCCAATGATCCTCTTATTCTTGCCGATGATTACAGTTTGATTAAAACTCGTTAGTGCTGTAAAAGATTCTACTCGTCTTGGTTTAGGAATCATATCTTTACATTTATGAACCGTCGCTCTAATATGATCTGGAGTAGTTCCACAGCAGCCTCCACATATGGAAACACCTTTCTCTACCATTTCTATTATATGCTCAGAGAATTCTTCAGGTGAAATATCAAATACTGTTTTTCCATGATCTATTCTAGGTAAACCTGCATTTGGCTGGACCATGACAGGAGTTGAAGAGTATCTTAAAACTTCTTCAATCAGAGGTTTCATTTCCTTTGGTCCAAGAGAGCAATTGAGTCCTAAGACATCCACCCCAAAAGCTTCTAAAGCAGTCACAACTGTAAGTGTATCCGCTCCTAAAAGAGTCTTATCGTCATCGCCAAAGGTCAATGTACAAAATATCGGTTTATCTGAATGCTCCTTACAAGCGAGTATTGCAGCCTTTGCTTCATAAAGATCGGAAGTAGTTTCTATTAAAAATAAATCCACACCGTATTTTTCAGCTAAGATCACTTGCTCAGAATAAAGAGTATATGCTTCTTCAAAAGATACCAATCCCATAGGCTCCATCATTTGCCCAAGAGGACCGAGGTCAAAAGCGATAAATCTATCCTCTTCTCCATAATCTAAAATAGCATCCTTAGCACATTTAATGGCAGATTCAACAACACTATCTACAGAATACTTTCCATGCTTTAATTTTAAGCTATTAGCGCCAAAAGTATTCGTGGTTATAATATCACATCCTGATTTTAAATATTCAAGGTGTATATTCTTTACTATTTCACTTCTTTCTATGTTAAAACTTTCAGGGAGTTCACCAGCTAATAAGCCATTTTCCTGCAGCATGGTTCCCATGGCTCCATCAAAGAAGAGTATTTTTTTATTTATAAGATCTTTTATATTATTTTTCATATAATCACCAAATATGCAGCCGAAGC
>WQUF01000401.1 GCA_009785875.1 Oscillospiraceae bacterium
TCCATACTTAAAAATATTAAATTATTGGTCTATCCTAGGGCTGAAGAGGAAATAAGCAGTCTATGTGAGTTAAGACTTGAGTTTTTAAAAAATTATGGCGGAGATATTGAAATATTAGAGGTTCCAAGGCTGGATATTTCATCTACTTTGATTAGAAAATTGATCAGTGAAGGAAAGCGCACTCCTTTAATAACAAAAGAGACTTATGATTATATAAAAGACAATAAACTTTATATATAAGAGGGGGATCCTGTTGATAGATAAAATATATGAATATTTAAAAAACAATCTGTCTCAATATAGATATGATCATGTAATGCGTGTTTGTGAAATAGCTTTAGATTTAGGAAAAATATTCGATGTGGATCTTGATAAAATTAAAATTTGTGCTCTTCTCCACGACTGTGCAAAGGATATTAGCATAGAGGATCTTAAAAAAATTTCTATAGAGAATAACCTTTTAAAAGAGGAAGAGTATGATTATGGAAGCATTTTGCATTCAGCTGTTGGTGCATTTATAGCAAAAGAAAAATTTAATATTCATGATGAGGACATTTTAAATGGAATTGCATATCATACTACTGGAAGGGCAAATATGAGCTTATTGGAAAAAGTGATATTCGTTTCCGATAAAATAGAGGAAGGGCGAGATTTTAAAGGAGTTTTTGATCTTAGAAAGATGGCTAAAATCGATTTAGATGAGACCATAGTGATGTATTTTAATATGGAATTAACGAGGCTCATTTCTAAAAATAAATGCATCCATCCAAAATCTGTGGAGTGTAGGAATTTTTATATTTTATCTAATACTAAAAAAGAGGATTTAAATGAGTAATACAGTTGTTTATATCGTCGATGAAACGGGAGAAAATAAAAAATTGAGATCTTATTTAAGATCATGCCAAAAATTATCCACCAGGTTTATCCTGCGCTCTGCTAGAGAGAATAAAATACTGGTAAACGGTGAAGCTTTGCATTTAAATTATAAGGTAAGCTTAAATGATAAAATTGAAATAATATTAGATAAAGATGAAACTCAAGATGTATTTGGGGAAAAGATGGATTTAGATATAATCTATGAAGATGAGGATTTTATCATCATAAATAAACCCCCAAACCTCGTAGTGCATCCAACGAAATCTCACATAAATGGAACTATGGCAAATGGATTGATATATCATTTTAGAGAAAGAGGAGAGAATACCATTGTAAGGCTTGTAAATAGATTGGATATGGATACTTCAGGCCTCATCATCTCTGCTAAAAACCAGTTTACTCATTCTTATTTTTCTAAAATAATGAAGACGAAAGATTATACAAAAAAATATTTAGCTATTTGCCATGGAATCCTTAAGGAAAAGAAAGGAATTGTGAATTTACCTATTTATAGGGAAAGTGAAGATGAGATCAAAAGGGTCGTCGATGAGAGAGGGAAAGAGAGCATAACAGAATATGAAGTAGTAGAAGAATATGAAGATGCATCTCTTTTAAGTCTAACACTTTTAACAGGCAGAACCCATCAAATAAGAGTTCACATGGAAGCTTTAGGGCATCCAATTTATGGAGATAAATTATATGGTGAAACTGGCGATGAAGATATAATATTAAGACAGGCTCTTCATGCGTATTATATATCATTTAAACATCCTAAAACCTTAGAGTTTATGGAGTTTAAAGGGGATCTACCTGATGATATGGTGGTTGCTATAAAGAAATTGAATGGGGTGACAAGTTGGTTAAAAACGTGATATTTGATGTAGGAAGGGTTCTTATAAGATATTCTCCAATGAAAATTTTAAATGATCTAGGGTTTTCTGAAACAGAAGCTTTAGAAATCACAAAAATTGTCTTTGAAAATGAACTGTGGCAAGAATTAGACAGGGGAAGTTTAACAAAAAAGGAAGTGGCAGAGATACTCTCTCATAATAACCTTGAATTAAAAGTTAAGATAGAATATACCTTGGAAAATTGGCAAGATCATCTCGACTCTATTGATGAGAATACTTTGTTAATAAAGGAAATCAAAGAAAGAGGCTACAATATATATGTTTTATCCAATTTTGAAAGCATTGCGTTTAAAAAACTGAAGGTAAGATATAAATATTTCGATCTCTTTGATGACATCATCATATCTTCTGATGTTAAAATGCTAAAGCCAGATGAAGGGATTTATTTGCATCTTTTAAATAAGCATGATTTGATTCCAGAAGAATGCATCTTCATCGATGATATGAAGATGAATATTGAAACTGCTGAAAGGCTGGGTATGAAAACCATTTGGTTTAGAGAAAATGTGGTAATTAAAGACGAACTCGAAAAAATGGGAATACTTTAAAATAGTTAAACACATAAAAATTGCTCAAAGCACAAGACTCTGAGCAAATTTTTTAAAAAATATTTGCTTTAATTTACTTGCATTTTTAAACTATATGTGTTATATATATAATATAACAGATATAACATGAGTATTTTAATTGGAGATGATTTTATTGTTTGTAGAGATCGACGAAAAGAGTGAAATTCCTATTTATAGGCAGCTTAAGACTTCAATCATAAGTGCTATCTTATCAGGAGGGCTTAAGGAAGGAGACAGGTTACCATCTGTAAGGCAATTGGGAAGCGACTTGGGAATTAATTTGCATACAGTTAATAAAGTCTATAATATCTTAAAAGATGAAGGGTATATTAACTTTCTCAGAAACCAAGGGGCGTATGTAAATGCAATACCAAAGACTTGCAACAATGAGGATTTAATGGATTTTGAGAAGAAGCTTCAGCCTATTATAATTGAAATGAGGGCTAAAAACATAGGAAGAGAACAATTTGATGAGATTATGGATCTAATTTGGAATCATGTTCTTGAGGGAGGGAAAGGATTATGAATTCAGGTTTTTTAGTGTTCAATTTAACTATGATTTTATGTTGGGCTCTGCTCATATTTTCAAGTATTTTTGTGCCTTTTATAAGCCGTAAAAATATTTCTTTTGGTGTAGCTATACCTTTCAGCGAATATAAAAATGATTTTTTTAAAAAACTAAGGCGTAGTTATTCTTTGATTTTACTGATATCAGGAATTGTACTGGGTACATTGAGTAGCTTGACTCCAATTTGGATGGATATGAATAAAGCTGTGTGGGTAGAACTTTTAGGAATTGCTGTATATCTTGTCATCATGGCTGTTATGTACTTTAAAAATTACTTTAAAGTGAAGGAATACAAACAAAATAGCAATTGGGAAATAGACACTAAAGTGAATGCGGCTATTAAGATTGAAAAAGATGAGAGAAAGAGTTTAAGCCTATGGTGGTTTTTAACGTATGCAATTATAATAATTGTAACCATTGCTATAGCAGCAGTGAATTATAAGTATTTGCCTGATCAAATACCTATGCACTATGATATTTCAGGAAATGTAGACAGGTATGCAGCAAAATC
>WQUF01000402.1 GCA_009785875.1 Oscillospiraceae bacterium
ACCACACTCCCCATTAATATAATAAATCCTATGAAAAATTCAATAATATTAACTATATTATTATATTAATATAGTTAATTCATGATGTAAATAAAATTTTAGTAAATGGCTCTTTTATTTTCTCCAAAATAACGGGATTGTTTCATATTTAGTTGACACCCTAAATTTTATGGTTATATATAAACATTGATTTAACTAGATTTTATGGCTATCTTAAAAAGAAATGTGTCAACTAAATATGATCTTCTTCGAAACACACCAAATATCGATTCTTTACTTTAGCTGAAATTATATCTATGATGTTGTTCATTATAATTCTTATCTACTTTTATTTGGCTTCCAAAACACCCTTATCAATATTGCTGTGCCTAAAATCAATATTGAGATTAGGATAATAATTAATGTTTGCATAGGGAATTCACTTTTAGGGACATCAGTATTTTCTGATTGCCAAGCCATTGGTTTAGGATATGGATTAACAGCAGGTATTTCGTTATTCGATGGGTCACTTAAACAAATCCATGAGCTTAAAGAAGGATTCTTCAAATCTGGTAAAAATCCCCAATCTCGTCCTTCTTCATCTGTATAAACATAACTAATAAGAGGGATATCATACGATAAGTAGTAATATGGTAAAGGATCGCCTACTGTTTTACCGCTACCTGGCCATGACCATAAATAAATTAAGTTCACGTTTTTTACTACATCATAATTGCTGGCAACAAAAGGATGAAATTCATTTTTATGATCCTCAGCAAAGGAAAGATAATCATAATCTACCAAAAGCTCACTGACCGGAACCCAACCAGTACTAAGATTAGAATTTAATCTAGCAAAACCCCAAGTTTTTCCCTTATAATTGCAAGTAAAAAAGATATGAATAATATCGCCATTATTTATTTTAGTGACTTCATTTTCCGAACCAGGTTCACTTTTCAAGGATATGGAGCCATTTTCACCATTTGCATAAGAGATCCGATTTAAATATACGCATTCACCTAGCTGATTCATTGGGACCCATCCATTATTATCATGATAATCATAATAACCCCAAGCCCAGGTTTCACCTTCAAAGTTATAAGTAGCCATGACATAAATAATCTTGCCATTATTTATTTTAACAACTACATTTCCAGATCCAGGTTCACTTTTCAATACTACAGAGCTGTCTTTACCACTTGCGTAAAAATTCTTATTTATTTCCACACATTCCTTTGAGTGCAAGGAGTGAAAAACATTGTTTGGTGGATCAACAATTATATCAGCATATATAGCAACAGAAAAGAGCATAAAACACGCTATCAGTAAAAAAACAAAGCGTTTAATCATAACAAACCCCCCAATAGATTATTTAAAAGAACTCCCATTCCATATGAAAACCCATTTGCAGCAGCAGAAAAAATAAATGGATGCTTAAAATCTTGTCCAAATTTTTTATAATAGTATCCTTCTATCAAAACCACAGAAACTTCAAGCAGTATTTTTGTCACCACAGTATTCCAGTCTGTATATAGAAATACCATCCAATATATTAGTACTACAGCAGGATTTGTGAGGACATTAACTAAAACTAAAAGCATCATATCTTTCTTATTTCGCTTACCGATTAAGAAGAAAAATCCTATCTCAAAAACTTCTGTCAATATAAGAGAAATTGCTAGAGCTGATATTAAATTTTGATTCATATTTTAACCCTTTTAATACCTATAAAAAGAAGTATAAGCGACACAAAAGCTAAAAGAGCAAAAACAGTAGTAGATATAATACTTGTACCAAAATAAGCAGGAAGAAAGCCTAGAAACAAACCAAAAATCAATAAACCAAAAGCAAACCCTTTTGCTCCCTTTAAAATTTTCGCCATAATCCAGAGGGTTATAGGCATAGTCATGTTAAAGAGAAATACCGCAATAACGCCAAGTAACGATATTTGAGAGAACAAAAATAATAATGCGGAAAGACCTAAAGACAAATAAACTGTTTTCCTTATCCCGAATCTATCCATTAAAAATCCACCGGCAATTTTACCAAGCACCACAGCGAAGATGAGTATTACCCCCCAATACCCAGAGCTTTTCCAGGGAAAGTTAAGAGACAATCCCACAAAAGATCGTATACAAACTACTATAAAAAAGCATCCAATTGCCATAAGAACATTAGGAGAAAATGCGCTAGCCAATGAAAGTTCAGCATTTTGGGGATATAAGCTACTTCGGAACTTATGCATTAAAAAAATAAACAAAGCTGCGACAAGGAGAAAGGATAGGATAAAAACAGAAGAAAATGCTGCTCTTTTTCCAAGCATAGTTCCAAAATAAATCCCCAACGCTCCTGGTGAAACAAACACACCTAATGCGCCACTCTTTTTCTCGCTCATATTTAAAACATCAATGCCTCCACCAATGTGGAACAGACCATTGCCAATTCCAAGAGTAACAGCTGCTAAGATATTAGAAAACGAAAATCCATAAGATGCTGCAACAAAGATACATCCAATTATTGCAAACAAGTAATTTCGATTCCATTTATCAGCAAGAATACCTAATGGCATTTGAACAGCGAATGCAAAAAAATTATAAAGTAAAATACAAAGATAAAAATCCGGTGTCTTTACAATGCTGTGAAACATCAAAAAAGCACAAGCAAAATCTATAAGAAAATGCGTAAGCGAATATATAGTTATTATATGCCACTGTTTATGCATTTGTGTAATATGCTTCACCGCCTTTTAATTTATTGTATTAACTATAATTTGATTTTAACACATATGTACCAAATTTCACTATTTTGGAAAAAAGTATTCCTCTTTTTCAAAAAAACTTTTTAGGGCTTTCTTGAACATTAAATAAAAATAGGTTGACAAGAGTAGCACGAATTGATATAATGTTTGACAAGAGTAGCACTAATAAACTTATGAAAGGAGCTCTATATAACGTGAAAGAAAAAAGCGGAGTAACACTATATCCCAGCGAGTGGACCATTATGGAATGCCTTTGGAAACACAGCCCTCTCACAATCGTTGGCGTATGGCATGCTGTAAAAGATGAGACTAACTGGTCAAAAAGCACGGTCAATACTTTGCTTGGTCGTATGGCTCTTAAAGGACTTATCGGATACGAAGAAGGACGTAAGGCTAAGGAATATTATCCTTGTATTTCCCATGATGAAATAGCTATTTCAGAGACTAAATCATTATTGCACCGTGTCTATCGAGGTAGCGTGAGTATGCTTATGAATGCACTTGTAGAAAAAGATGAGCTTTCAAAAGAAGACATTGATGAGCTTTATGAAATTCTCAAAAAAGCCGAGAAGAGGTGAAGATAGTGCTTGAAATCATCATTACATCTTCTGTTTTAATTTTAGTTATCACTGTATTGAGATTTATTCTTAAGGGTAAAATCAGCCTTCGATTGCAGTATGCTTTGTGGG
>WQUF01000403.1 GCA_009785875.1 Oscillospiraceae bacterium
AAAAATTACACTGGACATATCGCAATTAGCGACTCAATTTTCTTCTTTTCTTATTTTAAAACTTTCTTTTCTTATAGTCAATATTATTTACATTTAATTTGGTAAATATACCTTTACCTTTTAAAAAAGAAAGGACTGATTACCATTGAGAAAAATTATCATAGCACTTCCTAAGGGAGAAAAGCTGCTTTCAAAAGCATATAATGTGTTCAAAAGAGCTGGATATGCTTCACTTGAATTAGAAAAAGAGATGATAAAAAAAGATCGCAAACAATTAGAGTTCCAAAGCGACGATTCGTCAGTGATTTTCTTATTAGTACGCATCGCAGATATTCCACAATATGTGGACAGAAATTGGGCTGATATTGGGATTTCTGCCTTTGATTGTTATCGTGAGTATGAATTATCCAACATAACATTAAATAAATCCATGCGAGGGGATAATTTCATTTCTGATATGCTTCCTGACTTAAAACTCTGCGATAATGCACGTTTCTGTGTTGCCGGACTTCCGGAAAAATTAGAATTTTATAATAAATGCAAGCATAGCGATGAAAAAATCTTAACAGTGGCTACCCAGCACCCAAATATAGCTGCTAATTATTTTACACACAATAGAATTATTGTGGATATACTAATAGTATCAGGTTCGTCGGAAATAATGCCAAAGCATGGCGATGTAGATGTCATATTTGATATTGTGGAAACAGGTATTGCTTTAAAGGAAAATGGGCTTATAATATTTGAGGAAGCTATGCCTATCCAAACGAAAATTCTAGTGAGCAAGGCAGCTTTGAAATACGATGAAAATATATCGAAAATGATAGGGGTGTTAAAAGGTGCAATTGAATAGAACTTTATCTAAAATCAAAAATAGAAAAATTGAAACTAGTGAAGAAGTTATAAAATCTGTAAGAGAAATTTTAGCTGACGTTAAAGAAAATGGAAATGCTGCAATTCGTAAATATGCTGAGAAGTTCGATGGGTTTGCATGTGAAGAACTCCTCGTAAGTAAAGAAGAGATTAAAGAAGCTATTGCAAGGGTAGACGATGATTTTATGAGGATTTTGCAAAGAGCTTGTGCACAAATTACAGAGTTTCATGTAAATCAAATGGATAAATCATGGAACATATATAAGGATAACGGTGTGATGATGGGACAGATTGTTCGACCACTGAAAAGGGTAGCTATATATGTTCCAGGTGGAACCGCTGCTTATCCCTCTACCATGCTGATGAGTGCTATCCCCGCTATGCTTGCAGGGGTTAAAAATATTGTAGCATTTACTCCGGTTAAAGCTGATGGGAAAGTAGCTGATGTGATACTTACAGCAGCTGCATGCTCTGGAATCCACACAATATACAAAATCGGCGGAGTTCAAGCAATAGCTGCAGCAGCTTACGGCACTGAAACCATTCCTAAAGTCGATAAAATAGTGGGACCAGGCAACATATTTGTAACAACTGCTAAGCGTTTAGTCTATGGCGAGGTTGATATCGACATGATTGCAGGTCCATCTGAAGTGCTGATCATTGCAGACGAAACAGCTAATCCTAAATACGTCGCAGCAGATTTAATGAGTCAAGCTGAGCACGATAAATTAGCCAGCTCAATACTCATTACGACAAGCGAAAAGCTCATTGATGAAACAGAAAAGGAAATAGATAGACAACTTGTATATTTAAGCCGAAAAGAGATCATCGAGAGTTCCCTTGAAAACTACGGCGCTGCGATTTTAGTGGAAAATATAGATAAAGCATTTGAAATTGCAAATGATATTGCTCCTGAGCATTTAGAGGTCTTGACGGAAAACCCAATTGAAATGCTGCCAAAAATTCAAAACGCTGGTTCCATATTCTTAGGCGATAGCACACCAGAACCATTAGGCGATTATATGGGAGGAACAAACCATGTACTTCCTACAAATGGTACAGCAAAATTCAGTTCACCTTTAGGAGTATATGATTTTGTTAAATTT
This sequence comes from Oscillospiraceae bacterium, assembly GCA_009785875.1. Lineage (GTDB taxonomy): Bacteria > Bacillota > Clostridia > Clostridiales > Clostridiaceae > WQUF01. Next base: position 1,980 of record WQUF01000403.1, read on the forward strand.
AGTTCATACAGCTATTATCCTCGAGAGGTGTTAAAAGAGTTTAAAGATGATATTATCAAATTTTCGCTATTAGAAGGATTAGACGCTCACGCCAACTCAATCAAAGTGAGGTTTGAGGAGTGAATATTGTGAATTATTTAAGCGAAAAGGCGAGGAAATTAACTCCATATGTAGCAGGCTTGCAACCAAAGAATTTAGGATTTATAAAGCTAAATACCAATGAAAATCCATATCCACCCTCACCAAAAGTAACAGAGGCTTTAAAAAATGCAGATATTGCAAAGTTAAAACTCTACCCAAATAGCGATAGCAGTGCATTATGTGAGGCAATTTCCGAAAGATTAGGAGTTAAACCTGAAAATGTGTTTTGCGGCAATGGTTCCGATGAAGTATTAGCACTGACCTTTCAAGCATTTTTTAGCGGAAAGGACAATATAATTATGCCTGAAATATCCTATGGTTTCTATCCTGTCTGGAGTGAAATATATGATGTAACAGCAAAACCCGTGCCAATGGGAGAAGGTTTTATAATAAACACAAGGGATTATAAGAGTGGAAATGGTGTCACACTTGCTAACCCAAATACACCGACAGGAATTGCTTTAAACATTGAAGAGGTTGAGGATATTGTAAAAAATAACCCAGATGGTGTCGTGGTCATAGATGAAGCTTATATTGATTTTGCTAAGGCTACAAGCGCAATTGGGCTTTCAAAAAAATATAGCAATCTACTCGTAGTGCGGACATTTTCTAAGTCATATTCCCTTGCTGGCCTTCGGGTTGGGTTTGCTGTAGGTAACAATGAGCTGATAGATGCTCTCCAACGGGTTAAGAATGCCTTTAATTCATATCCTCTGGATATATTGGCGCAAACTGGGGCAAAAGCAGCAATAGGCGATATAGATTATTTTGAAGAAACCCGAAAACGAATAATAGAAACTCGAATGAAAACGGTGGATAATTTAAATGAATTAGGTTATGATGTACTTGATTCCCAAGCTAATTTTATATTTATGCATGCTGAGAATGCCAAGGAATTATATGAATACTTATTTAGCGATAAAATTTTAGTTCGTTATTGGGATAAGCCGAGAATAGATGAGTTTTTAAGGGTAACGATTGGAACAGATATAGAAATGGAGGCGTTTATACAATGCGTGAAGCAGTTTTTGAAAGAAAAACCAATGAAACAACAGTAAAAGTTGAAATAAACCTGGATAAAAAAGGCGAAAGCAGCATCGATACCGGCATAGGATTTCTTGACCACATGCTAAAACTCTTTGCTTTTTACTCTAAGGTAACATTAAATATTAGTTGCAGTGGTGATTTAGAAGTCGATGGTCATCACTCTGTTGAGGATATTGGGATAACTTTAGGTCAGGCGATTATAAAGGCTCTTGGCGATAGAAATGGTATAGAGCGTTATGGAGAAG
>WQUF01000404.1 GCA_009785875.1 Oscillospiraceae bacterium
CTTGCAGTTTCACCGCTAAGCATAATTGCATCAGTTCCATCTAAAATGGCATTTGCAATATCTGAAGCTTCTGCCCTTGTTGGTCTTGGATTTCTAATCATAGAGTCCAGCATTTGAGTAGCTGTAATAACAGGTTTCCCAACATTGTTGCATTTGTGTATTATCATCTTCTGAATGCCAGGAAGCTTTTCTATTGGCACTTCAACCCCAAGATCACCTCTAGCTACCATGATTCCATCAGAGGATTCTATTATTTCATCTATGTTGTCAAGACCTTCCTGATTTTCAATCTTTGAAATTATCTGTATATTCTGCCCACCATTTTCATCTAAAACCTTTCGTATTCCGAGCACATCTTCTGCCTTTCTTATAAAAGATGCAGCGACGATGTCAACTCCCATCTGACAGCCAAATTTTAAATCCTCAATATCCTTTTCAGTAAGAGATGGAAGAGATGTCTTAATGCCAGGCAAATTTATTCCCTTATTATTTCCTATTGTTCCATCATTGTTTACTGTAGTGTGGACTATTCTACTCTCCTCATCTATGCTATCCACTGATAAAGATATAAGTCCATCATCTACTAAAATAATGTCGCCCTTTTTCACATCTTTATAGATATCTTCATAGGTTACAGAACACTTTGTATTGTCGCCTAAGATCTCTTCTTTTGAATATATATCGAATTTATCAGAAGTTTTAACGTAAGCTTCTCCATTAATGAATTTATGAGTCCTTATTTCTGGTCCCTTTGTATCTAATATTATTGCGATATTTTTATTATGCTTCTCCCTTAACTCCTTTACCCATTCCATCCTCTTTTGATGCTCATCGTAGGTTCCATGAGAGAAATTATGCCTTGAAGCATTCATTCCAATAAGTACAAGTTTTTCTAAGACACCATCCTCATCCGTTGCAGGACCAAGCGTAAAAATCATCTTAGTTTTTTGCATTTTTCCCCTCCTGATTCTTTGTCAATGTTAAAAATATATTATATAGCTCTTCATCGAATACTTTTTCATATTTTAAAGCATCCTCTATGGGCATATGGAATACTTTATTATTTTTTATCCCTACAGCACTCGAGGTCACTCCACTGTATATGGTTTGCACAGCATAATATCCAAATTTACAACCAAGTCCCCTATCCTTTCCTGATGGACTTCCTCCTCTTTGAGTATATCCTAAAGTAGTGGACCTCGCTTCAATTCCTGTTATATCTTCAATTTGCTCTGCTATCTTTTTAGCTCCTCCATCACCTTCTACTGCACCTTCTGCAACAATTATTAAATTGTTAAGCCTACCCTTCTTCTTATTTTCCAAAATAGTCTTGCAAATATTATTTATATCGTAGCTCTTCTCAGGTATTATGATAGCTTCAGCTCCTCCATCAAGCCCTGAAAAAAGAGCTATATCTCCGCACTTTCTGCCCATGACTTCCACTACACTCACTCTTTCATGAGACCCAGCTGTATCTGCAATTTTATTGATTGCCTCTAAAACCGTGTTAACAGCAGTATCAAAACCAATGGTATAGTCTGTATAAGGAAGGTCATTATCTATAGTACCTGGGATGCAAGAAACAGGGAATCCCATTTTAGATAAAAGATCTGCTCCACGAAAAGTACCATCCCCACCTATAGCTATTAATCCTTCAATATTATATGCAGCAAGCCTCTTTAAAGCTTTTTCCCTTCCCTCTACTGTTTTAAACTCCTCACACCTTGAAGTATGAAGGATAGTTCCCCCTCTTCTAATGATATCAGAAACAGAAGATCTATCCATTTCAGTAAAATCTCCTTCTATTAAACCGGTATACCCTCTATCGATTCCATAAACTTTCATAGAAAGAGTAAGAGCTGTTCTGACAACTGCTCTAATGCATGCGTTCATTCCAGGAGCATCGCCGCCACTTGTAAGAACCGCCAAAGAATTCATTTTATCACCTCTTATAAATTTACATTAATTTTACATTCTTATCGCCAAAATAATTTTTAATTATATCATAGCATTCTTCATTTAAAGAATAGTCCTGATTTAATTCATATTTTTTTCTATCTTCTTTAGTACATAAAAATACAGAGCATTCTCCTTTATAGGCATTTGCAAATTTTAAAATAATGCTTTTAATATTATTCAATATCGATCTATTATTTACCAATATATAATAATTCCTAATACTTTTTTCCTCTATTTTTTTCTCTAAAATATCCACAGAATCACATGTTATTTTAGGTTCTTCATCTTCTCTTAAACTCACCTTACCCTTTACAATTACCACATTATCCTCTGCAATTTTCAATTTTTCTACCTGGTAAATTTTAGGGAATATGATGACTTCAATAAAACCTGTTAAATCCTCAATTGTGATAAATGCCATCTGCTGATCATTTCTCGTGTATTTTAAACTCACACTGGTTATTATACCACCAATTATCACTTTATCTCCATCTTTAACATTATAATATTTAATTATTTCATCATCAGATTCTACCTCACTATATGATAATAATTCTGCTACATTTATATTGCAATATTTATCTATAGATTCTGCATAATCTTCTAAAGGATGACCTGTGACATAGAGACCTGTTATCTCTTTTTCAAAAGCATATAGTTTATTTTTATCATATTCTTTTATATCAGGATAAGTGATTGAAGTTAAGCTCACTTCATCATAAAAATCTGAAAATAAATTTAGCTGCCCTTCTATATTCTTTTTCCTGGAGCTGTGAATTGAATCTAAAACTTTATCGTGTATAGCTATTAATTTTGACCTATAAACATTAAATAAATCAAAAGCTCCAGCTTTGATCAAGCTCTCAACAGCCCTTTTATTTACAACATTTGCGCTTATCTTATTGCAAAAATCACCGTAATCGATAAACTTGCCTTTGCTCTCTCTGACCTCAACAACATTCTTTATTAAATTGGATCCAACGTTTTTTATCGCTGATAGACCAAATCTTATAGAATCATTTTTTACTGTGAACTTTGCAAAACTTTCATTTATATCAGGAGGTAAAACCGTGATGCCCTTATCCTTTGCAAATCTTATATACTCTGCTACTTTCTTTGCATCTTGATAAACTGAGTTTAACATAGCAGCGATATATTCAACTGGATAATATTTCATCAAATATGCAGTTTGATATCCAACAACAGCATAAGCTGCAGCGTGTGCCTTTGGGAATGCATAGGAAGCAAAATCCATCATTTGATCGAACAATCTACTTGCAGCTTTTTCATCGATTCCATTTCTGACACAGCCCATGACCTCGATATTTCCATCTTCATCGTCAATGCCGTATATGAAATTCTTTCTTTCCTTTTCCATGATGTCGTGCTTCTTTTTAGACATAGCACGCCTTACAAGGTCTGACCTTCCCATGGAATACCC
>WQUF01000405.1 GCA_009785875.1 Oscillospiraceae bacterium
TGAGAAAAAACAAGTAAGCGAATTTGCCTCTAAAATCGATATAAAAAACAGCAGTCAGATTCTGAATTACGGAACTGCTGCTCAAAAAAAGCTTGATCTCTTTTCCAGTGAAGTACTAAGTGAGATGAGAACTAATGAATCCTCTGATGCAAGCAATATACTAGCGGACCTAGTTTCTACACTTAAGGACTTTAAATTTGAAAACGACCTTCGTGGTGTCGGTAGTTTCTTCCGAAAAATCAGAGGGAATTTCACAAAGCTAAAAGCGAAATATGATACGGTCGATAAAAATGTACAGACTATCGCAGGGACACTGGAAAAGCACCAGCTTCGCATTAAAAGCGATATCATCAGCTTGGATAAGATGTTTGATGCTAATCTGCAGTATTTAAAGGAGTTGACCATGTATATCATGGCTGGCAAGGAGCGTTTGCATTTAGCTTTAGAACAGGATCTTCCGAATCTTAAGCAGCATGCAAAAGAGACCGGACTGATGGTGGATGCCCAAGCTGCGAATGATTTTGCTGATCTCTGCAATCGCTTTGACAAGAGGCTCTACGATCTGAAGCTGACTCGTTCAATCGCTATTCAGATGGGTCCGCAGATTAGGCTAGTCCAAAAGACCGACAGCGATCTTTCAGACAAAATTCAGAGTACACTAAGCAACACAATCCCTCTTTGGCGGAATCAGATGTATCTTAATATTGTGCTCAAAAACAGCAGCGAGGCTATAGAAGCGCAGAAACAAGCCACAGGTTTCACTAATATTCTGCTGCATAAGAATGCCGATGCCCTGAAGGAAAAAGCAATAGAGGTGGCTAAAGCTTCAGAGGGTGGAATTGTAGATCTGGAAACGCTTATTTCTACCAACGAGTCGCTGATCTTAACTCTCGATGAAATACTGAGCACCCAAAGGGAATATAGGGAAAAACGCCAGGCAGCTGAAAATGAGCTTGTACGAATTGAAGAAGATCTAAAGAATAAGATGATTAAGAAAGGTGGTTAGGCTATGAATAAAAAATTTTTGCTTAGACTAGGAGCATCCTGTCTCATTCTGGCACTAGCCTCCTATGGGCTACTTGTGCTATTTCGAGACACGCTGATAATAAACTTCGGAGTGATTATCACAAATCGGCTTTCTGGCATATACTATATTCTAGGGGGAATCGGACTTATCCTGACAATTTTTTCCGTTCCCGCTGTTATCCGTGAGAATAAGAAACTTAAAACTGCTAATCAGGCTGATCCCGTCCTCTCCTATAAAAATCAGGTCTTCTCTCCAGATATGATCAAAGACCAGCTTATGAAGATCAAGGTACAAAGACCTCGACTCTCCAAAGAGATCGATAATTGCCTTTTGCAGCTTAATAAAATGGATCAAAGGCAGGAGAGACTCAAGGAGATTATCAAGTTAAATAGTGCTGACTATATGGATGATTCCATTGGATTATTGGATGAGGCAGAGCAATTCATCTGCAAGAATATGATCCGGGTAATAAACTTAAGCCTCGCCTCAGAGGATGAACCTTTAGATGATCCTACTTACAAAAAGCAGGTTCAATCTGTTCTGGAAGCTAATGATAAAGTGCTGGAAACCTGTAAAAATCTCTTAATAGATGTCGCCAATTACATCAGCGACAAGAGCCAGGGGCAGCCCATAAACTTAACCAGACTTGAGTCCTGGCGGCAAACCGTTCATGATTCAATTACTTTTACGGAGAAATAATTATCACTGTGAGTAGAAAGGAGGGAATATATATGAAAACATCTATCCGCATAATATCTGCGTTGTTAGTGTCTTTAATGCTGGTAACCGGTCTCTCTGGATGTGGCACAAGCTCCGAAGCAAATCTAACTTATGATCAGGCAGTAGAGAAGCTGAATGCCTTCACTAAAAACACCGTTACAGCTAAAACGGTATCGCATAAACCTGATTCCTCTTGGGTTGGAAGTGACCCGGCAAACGAACTCCCAAGCATAGATAAGTATCCTCTCAGCGTCAAAGGGAACGGAGAGATCGACCTGGAAATCTTCAGCTCCACTGAAAAATCCGATGTAAAAGCTGATCGCTGGCTGGATGTTATGGCTAAGGAATTCAATATGAAGAATTCCAGCATAAGCGGCAAGTCAGTATCTGTATCTATTCGTCCCATCACCTCTGGACTTGCGCTAAATTATATTACCACTCGAGCCTATATACCGGATGCGTATACCCCAGCTAATGAACTCTGGGGACTCATGATTGAATCCGCAGGTATTCCTTTAGAAATGGTGGAAAAACGCCTTACTGGAAATACAGCAGGTATTTTGATGAAAAAAGATGCCTACACTAGTTTCACAGAGAAATACGGTCAGGTGACTGTTCCTTCCGTTGTAGAAGCAGTGTTAAACGGTGATACTGTGTTGGGTCACACCAATCCAAATGTAAGTTCAACCGGACTGAATATCTTTACTCAAGAGCTTCTAGCCTTTGATCCGAACAATCCTTTCAGCGATACTGCAATTTCAAAGTTTCGCCAATTTCAGGAACTTGTCCCAGCTCCATCTCCTACCACTGATGAGATGGCTAAGGTTGCAGCAAAAGGCATTCTTGATTCCATGATCATGGAATCTCAGGCATATGGAGCTCAGCCTACTCTTTCTGATTGGGTCTTCACTCCCTGTGGAGTACGCCACGACAGCCCAATGTATGCTTTGGATAATCTCTCGCAGGAAAAGAAAGAGGCTCTCATGATGTTTGTAGAATTTTGCAAGACTAGTGAAGCTCAGAAAAGTGCTTCTAGCTTTGGATTCAACAAATACGATGACTATGCAGGTGTGGAGAATAAGTACACTGGTGCAGAGCTTTTCGCTGCGCTGAAGCTGTGGAAAGAAAATAAGGATGCAGGAAGACCGGTTATATCCGTATTTATTGTAGATCGCTCCGGTTCCATGGCTGGTACAAAACTCAATAGAGTTAAGCAGGCACTGATCAATTCCATAGGGTATATAAACGAAGGAAATTATATCGGATTAGTGAGTTACAGTTCTACGAATGACATAACCATAGATCTTCCTTTGGAAAAGTTTACCTCAAAACAACAAGCTCTATTTGCTGGAGCTGTCAAGGATTTCAATGCAACTGGAGAAACTGCTACCAATAGTGCTCTTGTTATAGCTCTGGATATGCTTCTAAAAGCAAGCAAAGACGTGCCGAATTCAAAACTTAGGGTTATGATACTCAGCGATGGACAGCAGAATGCAGGTCTAAAACTGAATCAAGTCACCGGAATTGTAAACGGGCTTGGTGTACCGGTCTATGGAATCGGGTTTGAAGCTGATTTAAATGATCTTCAAACTCTGGCCGATATTAATGAAGCTTATTGCATAAATGCTGATACAGAAGATGTGGTTTATAAAATCAGAGATCTTTTTATAGCAGAAATGTAAATAACAATGAATAGTGAATATTGAACAATGAAATAGTGAATAGTTTTTTTTATTAATTCCAAATGCAATGCATTTGGAATTAATTTCTTTTAATCGAATATCTTTTAAAGTTCCATTCTCCTTTTTCAAAAAATTCACCTCTTTATTTTCTTATTCACAAATTTATTTTCTTTCATTTGAGTAAGATAATTTGCCCAATGCTCATGAGAAAGCGACCCGTTAGCAAGCGCAGCAAGAACCGCACAACCAGGTTCGGTTTCATGACGACAATCATTAAATCGACATTGTGTGAATAATTCCTCAACATCCTTAAAGCTTGCGCTTATTCCGCCATCTGCATCAAAAAGTCCAAGTTCCCTCATCCCAGGAGTGTCAATGATCATAGCACCAGAAGAGAGCATAAAAAGCTGGCGATGTGTTGTAGTATGGCGACCCCGATTATCGCTTCCCCTGATTTCCTTCACAGCCATTACTTCCTGCTTCATCAGAGCGTTGAGAAGGGATGACTTACCCACGCCGGACATTCCTAAAAACACTGCTGTTTTCCTAGGCAGTAAATATTCATCAATTGCGTCAAGACCAAATCCTGTATAGCTTGAAACTGCATGCACAGGCACATCAGGCGCAATTTTATGGACTTCAGCTAATTGTTCGCTAAAATCTTCAGTTAAATCAGCTTTTGTTAAAATCACAACAGGCTTTCCACCGCTTTGCCTAGCTTGTATTAGATAACGCAAGATTCGATTGACATTAAAATCTAAGTTTAAAGACGATAAGATAAAGACAAAATCAAAATTAGAAGCAATGACCTGTTCCAGAACGGTTTTGACGTATCCTGCTTTGTGGCCTAAAAAATCCCCACGAGAAAACTTCGAGTGGCGAGACAAAACAAACGACCTTCAGGGAGCTTTTCAGTTTCAGTATAGCCATATTGCTTTAAATCTATCATAAATTCCCCTTATGTTTTTATTATATTGTAATTTATGAAAGGTGTGTTATCAAAGTAAAAAATCATTATAATCGTTTATTTCCATCATCTTTCTTTCCTTAAAATAAACTTGTTTAAGTCCTAAATCTCCAATGATTTTATATGCTGCATTAAAATTAAAAGCGATGTTGTTTAAGAAATGCGAATCAGAACCAATTGTAACATACCTGCCCCCTAGCTTTTTGTAAAATTTAAAGATTTTAATATATTCATTTATAGTTTTTTCCGTGGTCAATCTTTTAGTGTTTAGTTCCAATATAATACCTTTTTCAATAATTTTAGTAAATAAATTAGTTATCTCTTCCTTAAAATCTTCATAATACAATTCCCTGTCTTCATATGGTGAATATCTGGCTATATAATCAAAATGGGCAAAAGAATCAATATCATCATAAAGATCGATGACTCTCACCGCTTCGTTTAAGTATTCCCTATAGGCGACTTCCTTGCTTTTTTTAGCATAGAACCTTTTATCGAATACGTCAATTTCATCGACAAAATGCAGCGATCCTAAAACATAGTCAAAAGGATATTTTTTTATTATTTCATTATTTTCCTGCAAATATTTTTCGCTTAGTCCTATTTCAATTCCTAAAAGCAGTCTTTTTCCTCTATATTTATTATAACTATTAAAATACTCCTCTGGATTAAAAACAAATCTCCCCCCTTGTAAATAATCCAAATCCATATGTTCAGTTAAAATTATATTTGATCCTTCTTTCATGGAAATAAAATCGTTAATATCCAGTGAAGAATCGCATGAAAAACCCTTGCTGTGGACATGACTATCGATCATTTTACACTCCTCCAAATTAAAATTTTTATGATGTTTTATAGATATTTTATCACTAATTATCTATAATTAATTATTGTTAAATTTATATTTATAATCAATGAAATGGTGGTAGACAATGAACAGAAAAATTATTTTAAGTGCTGATAACATGTGTGATATTGGGGATGAGCTTCGTGAAGGGTACGATGTAAAATATATCAACTCTCGTATCTTAGTTGGCGAAAAAACATACGTAGATATGGAGGAGATAAGCCCTGAGGAAATCTACGATGCCTGGTATAAACATAAGATTTTGCCAAAAACAACTGGTATTATTCCTAGCGAATATTATAGATCTTTTAAAAAATGGATAGCCGATGGATACGATATTATCCATATAAACATAGGATCAGCTATATCTTCATCTTATCAAAACTGTTCTCAAGTTGCAAAGGAGATCGGGCACATATATCCAATTGATTCTGCAAGTCTTTCAACTGGAATCGGACATCTCGTTATAAAAGCTTACGAACTCATGGAAAAAGGATTAAGTCCTAAAGAAGTTCAAAATGAGATAATCGCAATGAGAGAAAAAGTACATGCCAGCTTTATTCTGGATACTCTAGAATTTATGAAAGCAGGCGGTAGGTGCAGCCCTATTGTAGCTTTTGGGGCAAATATTTTAAGTTTAAAACCGTGCATAGAAGTAAACAATAAAAAATGCGGAGAAATGGGCGTGGGTAAAAAATATCGAGGCTCCATGGAAATTGTCTTAAACAAATACGTTCATGATAAACTATTTAATGTAAGTAATTTAGATTTAGATAGAGTCTTCATAACCCATTCAGGATCTCCTAAAAGCGATATTGCTCTTGTTAAAAAAGAAATTCAAAAGCTCTGTACTTTTAAAAATATTTATGTCACTAGAGCTAGTGGGACAATCTCTTCCCATTGTGGACCTAGAACTTTAGGCGTTTTATTTATGACAAGACTATAGTTTCCAGATAAGGAACAATTAATTAAGCAAGTTCAAGCCTTCATTCATACTATGAATGAGGAAAGTATTTGACGTTTTTATTTAAAATTTTCAATTTAACAGACAGTGTCTGTTAAATTGAAATAAAAATTTTGTATCTCTTTTTCAAAAATTTCGCTTGTAATTATGAACATAATGTGATAAGCTTTAAACATCCATTTTTTCAAACCTCCTTCATTTTAATCCGTTCCATGAACCTACATATAGAAGGAGGTTCCACTTTTAAATTTATTATAACTAAAAACCTATCCAAAAGGATAGGTTTTTTAATCTATCTTAATTTAATTTCATTATCATTAAGGTTTGATATAATCTTATCCATGCAGTTTTGAACCTCTTCCAAGCTTAATGTCTTTTCTTTAGAATTAAATGTAAATCTTATTGTCATGCTATTTATATCTTTAGTTTTATAAACATCGATAACCTGTACATTAGATACTATTTCAATATTCAACTTTTCCCATTCAATCTTAATATCTTCATATCTGGTATCTTCTTTAATGTTAATCGATATGTCATATTCAATATTTGGAAACTTTGAAGGCTCATTAAATTTAATGTCCAATTGGCTTAATTCTTCTAACTTATTAAAATCAATCTCAAAACAAATAATAGCTGCATTTTTGTCTATTTTTTCAATCACATTTGGATGCAGAGTATTTATAAAACCTAAAGTTTTCCCTAAAATAAGTATTTCTGATGTATTAACAGGATGCTGCCACAATTGTACTGCTTTAGTTTTTTTAAAGACAGTATCAGCATGTTTTAAACAAAACATCAAATCTTTAATGATATCAATGCATTTAAAATATAAATCTTTTTCACTCTTAATTTTGCTATAAAAAACTACACCAAGCTTTTTGCGCTCATTGCATAATCCATTTTCTTTAAGTCCATCTACAACTCTACCAATTTCAAAAATTGAAAACTCTTCTGCATACGAACGATTTTCATAAACAAAACTAAGCAATGTAGGCAACATGGAATTTCTAATAGTACCATTTTCAGGTGGCATATTCAAAATTCGCACATTATCTAAAGCATCAATTCCAATTTTCTTGTACTTCCTGCTATCACACCAAATGTATGAATGAACTTCATTCATAAAGTATTTAGATATGAGTAAATCCTTTATAGTATATTCATCTTTCTTTTCGTTTGTGATTTTAACTGGCTGTAATTTGCTATATGTTGGTTTAATTTCAAAATTATCATATCCGTATATCCTTGTAATTTCCTCAATAATATCTGCTTTAATAGTGACATCTTTTGTACCACGAAAGCTTGGTACAATAACAGTAAAATTATCCTCATCTTCACTTACAGAAAAGCCCAATAAGGAAAGAGTCTTCTCAATTTGCTCAGTACTAATGTTGATCCCTGTATATCTATCAACATAATGCTTATCAAATTGTATGCTGATTTCATCATATTTCTTGACGTATTTATCCGCTAATTTGCTAGAAACAAACCCATTATTATCAATATGCTTCAATAAATATACAAACCTTTTAATCCCAATCAAAGTTAGTTCAGGATCCAAAATCTTCTCATAGCGCATGCTTGCATCTGTGCGAAGCCCTAACTTTGAGGATGTCTTTCTTACGCTGACTCCATCAAAATTTGCAGATTCTAAAACTACGCTTTCAGTGTTATCTTTAATTTCAGAATACAGACCGCCCATGATACCTGCAATCGCTACTGGCTCTTTTTCATTATAGATCATGAGCATACTCGTATCAATTGAACGCTCAGCTTTATCCAATGTTACAAATTTACATTCAGTCTTTGGAGTATCAACCACAATATGCTGTATGAATTCTGCATCAAAAGCGTGCATAGGCTGACCTGTTTCAAGCATAATGTAATTTGTTAAATCTGCAACTAAATTTATAGCACGCATACCACAATAGTATAATCGAATCCTCATATTTACCGGACTAATATTTTTTGAAATGCCCGAAACTTTTAACGCTGAATATCTATATACCAAATCTCTAGCTAAAACATCGACATTTACCTCTTCATATTCATTATCTTCAATTTCACAAATTGGCAATGGCTTAATACTTTGCTCAGTCAAGGCAGCAAATTCACGAGCGATTCCATAATGTCCCCAAAGATCAGGTCTATTAGTCAATGACTTATTATCGACTTCAAAGATAATATCATCAATGCAATAAATATCTTTAATATCTATGCCATTAGAGATAAAATTATCGATCACCATAATACCTGTATTGTCATCGCTTATCCCAAGATCTGCCTCAGAACAGCACATCCCTTCAGATTCATGCCCAGAAATAATACATGTCTCAATTTTACCTTTAGGTATTAAGCTGCCAGCTTTTGCAAATGGAACCTTCATACCAAGTTTTAAATTTGGAGCATTGCAAACGCAATTAAATATCTTATTTCCACAATCGAGCTTAACTGTATGTGCATTAATTTCAATTATTTCCCCAACTACAACATCCTTGATATTGTCACCTCTAATAATTATATCTTCAACTTCAGCTGTTGATAACGTAAACCTATGAATCAAGTCTAAAATATTATGCTTTTTTAAATCAACAAATTCCTGAATCCAATTCATTGAAACGAACATTTTATCACCTCCTAATTGCTGATAAACTGAGATAATGCCTTTAGATTTCCGCTATTAAATACTCTAATATCTTTAATACCATACTTCATCATGGCAAGGCGAGTCATCCCTAAGCCAAAAGCAAAACCAGCATATTTATCAGGATCAATATTGCCAAACTTCAATACATTTGGATGTATCATTCCACAAGGACAAAGTTCAATCCATCCAGAATTTTTACAGGTGGGACATCCGGCACCGTGACATATAAGGCACTCTACATCGAGTTCAAATCCTGGTTCTACAAAAGGGAAAAAACCAGGTCTAAGCCTAACCTTAACGTCTCTCTCAAAAACTTCAGAAAGCATTGTTTTCATGAAATAAATCAAATTGGATATGGATATATTTTCATCGATCATCATTCCTTCCATCTGAAAAAAAGTGTTTTCATGAGATGCATCGATATTTTCGT
>WQUF01000406.1 GCA_009785875.1 Oscillospiraceae bacterium
GATATCTTCTCGAATGTCTCTTATAGTCAAAACTTGCATTCCTCCGTCTTCAAGGGCGAACGTATACTTTATCGATATATTTTCCATCTGTTAGCCCTCCGCTAATAAAAACACAGAATTTTGTTTGATCGTTTTAGCTGGAGCTTTTAGCATATTGCTGATGTCGCTTCCAACTTCATACAGATCATCACTACTTGCCCCTTGAGGCATAAACGAGAAAGACTGTATTTTCTTGAGGTTCTTCCCATCATCAGACAAATACTCATAATTTAAAATCAATCCATTTACAACAATTGTTTTCGTTACCATCTTTTTTCTCCTATGCCATATTGTACAATTACCTGTACAATACATAATATTAAATTTCAACTTAAAATGTTACCAAAAAATGTACCAAAATAGAAAAGATTTTTCCAGAGAAAAATCTTTTCTATTTTATATAAATTAATAAATTATCTTGGGGTGTTTCAAAAATGTTCATATTTAGTTGACGCATTTCTTTTTTATAATACAAATAAAATCTACTGAAATCAATGCATTTAAATGAGATCATAAAACTTAGAGCGTCAACTAAATATGAAACACGTCATTATCTTTTAACATCATTCCAAATATTATCTATTAACGTAACTTTGTCACCTATATCCCTTAAATACTCACCTTTTGCCAAATCCTCTGCAGGTGGATAAATAGCGGAATCGTTCATTATTGAAGGATCTATTAAATCATAAGCTGCAACATTAGGATTTCCATAAGGGAAATAATAAGATATCTCAGCACTTATTTCTGGTTCCAATATAAAATTGATAAACAGATTAGCCTCTTCCACGTTTTTAGCACCCTTTGGAATTACAAAATTATCTTGTTGAAGGAAAAGCCCTTCTTTTGGAATAACGAGCTTCACATTGGTATTGCTCCTTTTAGCTAAAGATCCTTCAGCACCCCATGCAAAGATCGCTTTAGCTTCACCATTTATTAAAAGGGTCTTAGGTGAATCTGAATCATAAGCTTTAATATTCGGCTGAAGTGCTATAAAATCCTCTTTAGCCTTTGCAAGTGCTGCATCTGATGTTTCGTTTAATGGGTATCCATTTTTCTTCATTATCATTCCAATTATAACCCTAGGGTCATCTACAATTGCTAAAGAATCTTTAAATTCAGGCTTCCATAAATCTGCATATCCTGTAATCGCTTCTTTTACCTTTGTAGTATCGTAAGCGATTATACCTGCTAACCACATGTATGGAATACTATATTCATTAGTAGGATCAAAAGGAAGTCCCATAAATTGTTTACCAAGATTCCCAATATTCGTTAAGCTATCTTTATTAATAGGAGCTAGTAGACCCTGCTTTATCATTATCTCAACCATAAAATCAGAAGCCACAGCAATATCATAATTGCTTCCTCCAGCTATAATTTTTGCAAGCATTTCTTCGTTTGACGAAAACGTGTTGTAATTAACTTTAATATTGTATTGCTCTTGAAATTTATCTATGACGGATTGAGGTAAATATTCCGACCAGTTGAACACATTCAATACCCCCATAGGCTGACTTTTAGCTCTCATGGAAGGGAAATAAATCGACGAGAAAACTATAACCACAACTAAGAACATGGAAAGCAATATTTTCTGTGTTTTATTTATATGAACGTGAACATTTCTAAGCCTTGTTGATAATATAACAAGTATTATTGTAGCGATCATCATGATTGTTGATAGAGCGTTTATTTCAGGAGACACACCAAATTTAACCATGGAAAATATTTTAAGTGGCAATGTAGTGCTTCCGGGTCTTGCAACGAAGAAGCTTATAATAACATCATCCAGAGATAAAGTAAAAGCAAGCATTCCACCAGAAACTATACCAGGCATGATAATTGGAAGTGTTATCTTAAAAAATGTCTGAATAGGCGTTGCACCTAAATCTTGTGCAGCTTCCTCTAAATTTCTGTCAAACCCAACAAGCCTCGCTCTTACAACTGACACAACGTAGCTCACAGAAAACGTGATATGTGCTATTATAAGTACTATGAGTCCATTTGAAAATAATCCACTGATTACAGGTATTTTATCGGTATTTGAAAAAAACATCAGCATCGCAATACCCATTACAATTTCCGGGATTACGACTGGTACATATAATAGCGAATCGACAATTCCTTTTCCCAAAAACTTATATCTATACATTCCTATAGATACTAGTGTACCAATTACAACTGAAACTGCCGTGCTAAAAATTGCAACGATCAGCGTATTTCTCAAAGCTTCCATGATTCCGGCATCTTGAAATAAAGATCCATACCATTTAAAAGTAAAACCAACCCAAACAGCATTTAATTTTGAATCGTTAAATGAATATATGATCAATATGATGACAGGAGCATATAAGAAAAAATACATCAGCATTCCAAATATTTTATCAAATAATTTATTATCTCTTCCTATCATTTAATCACATCACAGACCCTTTCTCGCCACCAAATTTAAAGTTTATAGCTATCAGTATTACCATGATTATCATGAGTACCACAGAAATAGCTGAACCAAATGGCCAGTCTCTCGCAGTTAAAAATTGATTTTTTATCAAATTGCTCATTAAAACTATCTTGCTTCCACCCATTAAATCTGGTATAAAGAAAAATCCTAAAGTAGGGACAAAAACCAAAAGGCAACCTGAGAATATTCCTGGCATTGTAAGAGGCAATTGTATCTTTAAAAAAGTTTTTACAGGTGACGCTCCAAGATCAAGTGAAGCTTCAATCAATGAGTACTCCAATTTTTCTATTGAAGTATAAAGTGGAAGCACCATAAATGGAAACATCATATACACCATGCCAACCATCACAGAAGCATTAGTATAAAGAAGCTTTAAAGGCTCTTTTATTATGCCTATTGCTAAGAGAAAACTATTTATTATACCTTCAGACCGGAGCAGAATAATCCAAGCATAAGTCCTTATCAAAGAATTAGTCCAAAATGGCAATATGATGAGTAACATTAGCAAAGCTCTATATTTACCTGATGCTTTTGCTGCAAAAGAAGCAAAGGGATATCCAAAAAAAAGGCATAACAATGTTGTTGATAGAGAGATTATTATGCTTTTATAGAAGATTTCAAAATATCTAAAATCAAATAGCCTTTTATAATTGTCAAAAGAAAAAGTATAAACTACTTCTCCAACTTCTCCCCTGGTTGCAAAGCTGACTATCAATATAAAAATTATGGGTATTACAAAAAAAATCAAAAGCCATAATATACTTGGTAAAAGGAGCCCAAGGGCTCCTTTGTTAATTTCAATCTTTCTTTGCATAAAATTCACCAAGCCTACTAACCTTTCATTATGACGGAGTTTTTAGAATTCCACGTAACAAAGACATTTTGTACACCATCTGAAAAATCGAAATTATCATTTACTGGTTCTGTAACAGTGATTTCACTGCCATCTGATAAATTCACAACTGTTCTAAGAGATGCTCCAGTATATATTCTCTCTTTAAGCCTTGCTTTTAAATAAACATCTCCTTCTTCAGGATTTTTCTTTATTTTTACCCGTTCAGGTCTTATTGCAACGAATATCTTTTCTCCAAGCTTAAGGTCTTGGTCATTTACTCTTATTTTATCCCCTTCATCATTTAATTGAAGGAGAGTCTCATTTTCGTTTATTTTAATGACTTCACCTTCAAGAAGATTAGTTTCTCCAATAAAGTCTGCCACAAATTTTGTTTTTGGTCTTTCATATATCTCATCTGGAGTTCCAATCTGCTCTAAAATACCATCGCTCATAACAACAATCCTGTCAGACATTGTTAGAGCTTCTTCCTGATCATGTGTAACGAACACAAATGTTATACCTAATTTGCGTTGTAGATGTTTTAATTCAATTTGCATTTGCTTACGAAGCTTTAAGTCAAGAGCTGACAAGGGTTCATCTAATAATAATACCTTTGGGTTATTGATTATAGCCCTTGCAATGGCAACCCTTTGTTTTTGACCTCCACTTAATTTATCAGGCATTCTATTTTCATAACCTTCTAATTGAACCATTTTAAGCATTTCCATTACTTTTTCTTTTATTATATTTTTTGGAACTCTCTTCATATTAAGACCAAATGCTATATTATCATAAACGTTCATATGTGGAAACAAAGCATAATTTTGAAAGACTGTATTCACTGGTCTCTCATGTGGTGGTCTTTTAGTGACATTTTCACCATCGATAAAAACCTCACCACCATCTGCCATTTCAAACCCTGCTATAAGTCTTAGTGTCGTAGTTTTACCACATCCACTAGGGCCAAGAATGGTAATAAATTCTCCTTTATAAATATCTAAATCTATATTATTTACAGCAAAGCTTTTTTTACTGTCAAAGCTCTTTGAAAGTTTCTTTAATTGAACTAATACATCCATTGTCACACTTTATCAACTCCTTAATAAAATTATTCTAAAAATAAAAACTTCCCCACCTAAAATATTGGCAAAGAAGAGTTATATTCAATAAAGTCTACACAAAACTAAGTCTTATTTATTTCTCGAAAAAAATAATAACATAAGCTATAGCATATTTCAATAGTTTTATTTAAATATTTATTAACTCATTTGAATTTTTATTAACTTATTTTAATGGTTCCTATATATTTTATGTGCTATAACTAATTTCTGTACATAAAATTTTTATTTTTTATATAAAATTAAGGACGAAACATAAAATGTTTCGTCCAATTTTTATTTTAGCAGCAGTCTTCTCTTCCTCTATTCAAGAAGTTTCCATTACAGAAGAAAAGTATTAAGATTATCCATATAATGCTGCTTCCACCGCATCCTCCAAATAGTCCTTCAAGACCAGATCCTCTATTGCAGCAACAGCATGGTTCACAACATCTTTCACAACAGCAACGCCTTCTGTGACTCATTTTTAATTCCTCCTATAAACTTATTACATATTATACTATGACCATAACATTCATAAGGTTCCTTAAATATAAAAAAATTTTAAATTTTTTTTTAAATATTTTTTTTAAAAAATTATCACCTTTTATTCCTGAATAAAATAAATAAACTATTTAAAATGGCAATGACTCCTGAGAAAAATATTATTATAAACCACTGGTTTATATTTATAGCTTCAGTCTTAAATATACCTTGTAAAAAAGGAATATAAATCACGCAGATAAGCAGTATTAAAGAAGTTAAAACCGCTAAAATAAGCCTAACATTCCCAAATGGACTGATTTCAAAAATAGATTTTTCTTCACTTCTGCATTCAAATACATGAATTAACTGCGAAATGATCAATGTGGATAAAGCGATTGTTCTGGCTTTTTCAATTGAAAATCCATAAAAATTAGCTGCTATGAATGATAAAACAGTACATGCTCCTATTAAACATCCCCTCAAGATTATCTTTTCACTGAGCTTATGTGCAAATATGCTTTCATTCTTTGTTCTAGGCTTTTCCTTCATGACATCCCCATGATAATTATCAACACCTAATGCTAAAGCAGGAAGGCCATCTGTCGCTAAATTTACAAGCAATATCTGAATGCTTAAAAGAGGTATATCCAAATTTAAAATAGATGCCAAAAACATGGTAAGCACTTCACCTAAGTTACATGAAAGCAGATATCTAATGAATTTTCTTATATTATTATAAATTACTCTCCCTTCCTCAACGGCTGAAACGATTGATTTATAGTTATCATCCAATAAAATCATAGAAGCAACTTCCTTTGTAACATCAGTTCCAGAGATTCCCATGGCAATCCCTATATCGGATTCTTTTAGAGCTGGAGCATCATTGACTCCATCGCCAGTCATAGCAACTACATTATTTAACTTTTTAAATGACTTTACAATCTTCAATTTGTGTTCAGGAGTTACCCTTGCAAATACCTTAATATCTTTTATTCTTTCAATCATATCATCGTCATTTATTTTTTCTAAATCTTCTCCAGTTAAAACTTCCTTTTCTTCCTTTACGATACTTAATTCTCGAGCGATTGCAAAAGCAGTATTTTTATGATCTCCTGTTATCATAACAGGTGTAATCCCAGCTTCCTTACACCTTAAAATAGCATCTTTTACTTCTTTTCTTGGCGGATCCATAATGCCAGAGAGTCCTGCAAATACAAAGTTGTTTTCTGTAGCAGAATCAACACTTCCAAATACTTCTTTATATGCTCCGGCAATGCACCTTAAGGCTTTGTAGCTTAAAGATTCTATCGTCTTTAAAACTTCAACTTTTAATGTATCAGTAAATAGCCTAGGTTCTCCATTTTCAAAAATAAAATTGCATTTTTCAATGACCTTCTCTGGTGCACCCTTTAAATACATGTATTTTTTATTATTATGGCTTATAATTACGCTCATCATCTTTCTCTTTGAGTTAAATGGAATTTCTTTAAGCCTGGCCGCATTATTTAAATAGTCTAAAAGGTCTGATGTTTTATTTATATAAATATTCACTAGAGCTTTCTCTGTCGAGTCCCCACTTAAAGAATTGGATAATTCCGGTATATCATGGTCGATATTTAAATTCTGGCAATATGTAAAAATATTTTTTAAATATTGATTCTGCGGTGGTGCTTCTTTTTCTAAATCGTAAATTTTTCTATTATAGTATATTACTTTTGCTCTCATTTTGTTCTCAGTCAATGTTCCAGTTTTATCGCTGCAAATAATGGATGTACACCCTAATGTTTCAACAGCAGGAAGTTTTCTTATAAGAGCATTCCTTTTAAGCATCCTCGATACCCCAAGGGCAAGAGATACTGTTACAATAGCAGGAAGCCCTTCAGGTATAGCAGCCACAGCAAGAGATACACCTAATAAAAACATCTCGTAAATATTTTGTCCACGTAGTACACCTGTAATTGTCACAACGAGGCAGACACCAATGCATAATGCAACTAAGATTTTCCCAAGATGATCAAGCCTAACTTTAATGGGAGATTTTTCTTCTTCTACATTTTGAATAAGGTGGGCTATCTTCCCCATCTCTGTGCCCATACCGACGCTTGTAACTTCAGCACATCCTCTACCTGAAGTTATAATAGTTCCCATGAAAATCTTATTGTTTTTTCCCAAATCTTTTTCAACGCCAACAGATTCCCCCGTAAGCAAAGATTCATCTGCAATTATCCCAACCTCTTCTATCAGTTTTGCATCTGCCGGAACTCTATCACCAGTTTCTAAAACCATTATATCTCCGACGGTAACATCTTCGGCATTTATCACTTTAACGCTTCCATCTCTATATATCTTTGCTGTTGGAGATGCCAATTTTTTTAAAGCCTCTAATGATTTTTCTGTTCTATATTCTTGAATAAATCCCAATACGCCATTCATAATGATGATTATCAATATGGTAATAGCATCAGCAGTTTCCCTCATAAAAAACGAGAGAACTGTAGCTATAATTAGTATTAAAGTGATGATATCTGTAAACTGTGATAAAAAAAGTCTTAAGGGAGATATTGCAGGTCTTTTCTCTATCGTATTTTTTCCATATTCATCTATTCTTTCTTTTGCTTCTTTTGTTGTAAGTCCATAAATAGTTGCATTGTACCTCAAATTAACACTCCTCCTCTCTATTATTTATATGCTCTTTGATTAAAAAAATTACTAAAGGTAAATTATAATCTAAGGCTTATTTTCCAGAAACCAAAGTCGATTAAATTGCATATTATATACTATACTATGAAGTTAAAATTTGTTAAAATATTTACATTCAAAACTAAATATGAAGGGAGGTTCTAATGAAAGATACTATTTATATAATCGGCCATAAAAATCCTGATACAGACTCTATTTGTGCAGCTATTGCTTATTCAGAATTTAAGAATAAAATTGGAAATAATGCGATTCCAGCAAGGCTAGGAGCTTTAAATCGGGAAACATCTTTTGTATTAGATTATTTTAATGTACAAATGCCTATATTAATTAGCAACGTAAATCCTCAAATTTCAGATTTACTTATCGATGATACCTTTCCAATTTCTCCTGATGCATCCATAAAATCTGTCTGGAACATCATGAAGAAAAACAGTTTAAGGAGCTTACCGGTTGTAGATGAAGATAATAAATTGATGGGAATAATATCCACATCTCAAATAGTAAATAATACTCTGGATATTTGGGATACAGGTGTTTTATATAAAGGTGGCACTACAATTGATAATATTTTAGATGCAGTTTCAGGGCACATCGTAAATAAAGCTTATGAAAATTTTACACCCATTGGAAAAGTGATAATGGCTACTATGAAGGAAGAAACATTAAATGAGAATATCGAGGATAATGATATCATAATATGTGGAGATGACGAGAAAATTCAAAATATCATCGCATCGAGCTGTGCATCTCTTATGATAGTGACTTCAAAAAAGGATGTAAGCTCTGAAATAATTGAAACTGCTAATAAAAACAATGTATTGATAATAGCGACTCCATTCGATGCTTTTACTGTTGCCAGGCTAATCCCTCAAAGCATTCCAATAGGATATATAATGACCTCTGAAGACTTAGTTTATTTTGAGCAAAATGATTATATAGAAGATGTGAAAGAAGAAATGCTTAAAACAAGATATAGGAGTTATCCTGTTGTAAATGCAGCTAGTGAGGTAATTGGCAGCATTTCAAGATTTCATCTAATAACAGGAAATAAGAAAAAAGTCATATTAGTAGATCACAATGAACACACTCAAGCAGTAGAAGGGTTACAAAATGCTGAAGTCCTTGAAATCATCGATCACCATAGGATCGCAGATATTCAAACTGGACTTCCAGTGTATTTTAGAAATGAGCCAGTTGGAAGCACATCTACCATTGTTTCAAGCATATTTTTTGAAAATGGGATAAGGCCTTCTAAAAAGATCGCAGGGATTTTAAGTGCGGCCATAATTTCAGATACTCTGCTTTTTAAATCTCCAACAGCAACAAATACGGATAAGATCAATTTAAAGAGGCTTGCTTCTATCGCAAATCTTGATGTGGAAGATTTTGCATCAAAGATGTTTAAAGCTGGAACGTCTCTTTCAAATAAAACCATAGAAGAAATATTTAAAGGAGATTGCAAAGACTTCACTTTAAGCAGCAAAAAGATAGGTGTATCTCAATTTATCACCTTAGACACTGATGGCTTTAAACCTTTAAAAGAAGAAATGCTGTATTACATGGAGAAAATATGCGCCAGTGAAAATTATACCCTTTTAATCTTGCTGTTAACTGATTTTGTGGTAGGGGGATCCTATATACTTGC
>WQUF01000407.1 GCA_009785875.1 Oscillospiraceae bacterium
AAATACAAGCTTATAAACATTATCGTGTGCCTTATGCGATATTTTTACTTTATTTGACCTTTTTAACTTCTGTAGCTTTATTCTTCTTGGCTTTGCTTTATACTTCACTTTGATATAACCACCTTTATATTTTTTCTTTTTATTTATTATATAATATCTTCAAGAGTTTTTGAAGATTTTCTTTGATGTAATAACACTAAAATAAATTCCCTTTTAACTTTTATTTACCTATCAATTTTTCATAAATCTTCTTGAGCTAAATAAATTTTTCCTTATTACCACCAGTATCAAGGTGATATTCCTTTATCCAAAATCTACATTTTCTTTGCACAAAGCTCTCTCCATCGCATTAACCAATCATGTTGTTCATCAAACAGCTCTTTGCTTAGAGTCTCATTATTCCTGATTAATATAGATGAAATCAGATCAAAATGGATGATAGCCGTACACCCAAAAACAGCAGAAATCTCCTCTTTTGTCATCTGTCTCTCCATGCTGTAACCTTCATACAACACATTGAAGAGTTTACGAGATCTATCAAAGGCTCCATCGTCAAAAACGTTGAAATCTGTAGCATCTGTAAGCCATCCAACATCGATTACAGGATACGAAATAGCAGCACGATCAAAGTCCATCCAAGTGAATTGTTTATTATAGTATACAGTATTTCCAGTATGCATGTCACCGTGACAAAATCCTTTAGGAAGCTTTTCCACCATTGTCCACAACTCGTTTCCATATTCCTCGATATCTTTAATTTTTGCTTTATCATAACCATCTCTGCGTATAAGCATGATCAAATCGTCGATATATCTTTCACGTCCTTTAAGAATAATGGGACCATCATAGTTTTCCATCAATCGATGCATTAAACCAACTTGCCTCCCAAGCATCTTAGCCTTTGGATGAATGAGAGGTTGTTTGTTGTCACGCCACCTGTGCAGAAATTCTATACACTTACCTTTTGCAAACTCAAACAATATAAGTACGCATTCTCCTTCTGGCGTTGTAGCAGTGATATACATGTCTCCACTTACTGCTGGTATGATCTTTACAACAGGAAATTCGCAATTGCACAAATACTGTAAAATATGAGTTGATTGGATAGCTGCTTCAGTTTCTATTGATCGATATAATTTCAATACTTTACGAGTATCAACACAATCGACATAATAAACACGACCGGAACCATCTCTATGCAGATGAAAAGACTGACCTTTTATATCATAATTTTGATTTACAAGATTTAATAATTCTAATTCACAAATCTTTATCGATTCCATTAAGCTAACTCCTTATCTTAATTTTAACAAATATAAGAAAGCCAGCTGAATTAGCGACTAAAATCTGCTCCATACAAATATCGCTAACAATTCGGTTGGCTTTGCATGGAGCTTAGACAGAAGAGCATTTGTCTGAACATAAACATTCCCCTTTCACTTTTATTTACCTATCAATTTTTCATAAATATGCAACAGATTCCCTCAAACCTGATATGGACTTTACTTCAATAACGCAGCGGCAATTTTGCGATTCTGCAAGGAATAATTTGCTCTTTAAATCGATTTCCCCTTTTCCTAGAACTAAATGATTTCTAACTCCCTCAGCGTCATGAATATGCATATGACAAAGTTTATCCTTATTTTTTAAGATAAAATCTTCATCCACATTTTCGGCACCGTGACTATGGCCTATATCAAAGGTAAGTCCAAAAGCATCGCTCTTTAGTAAAAATTCAATCCCCTTTTTCATAAATGGCAAATACCCATTACAATTTTCGATACAGATCTTAACATCGCTCCCATTTACCGATCTTTCACAATTGTCTCTAAATTCTGCCAATGCATTCATATAAAAATCATTATAAAGCTCAAAAAGATAGACCTTCTCATTTGGCAATGTAAAATGTATTCCTTCGTGCATATGCATATTTATTATAGGAGATTTCAATTCTTTAGCAATCTCAATAGTGGATAGTATAATTTGAAGTTTCAATTAAAGTTGGCATCCCAAAATCTAAACTAAACATAATTCACATCACATCTTTTCAATAAGCGCAATCTTATATTCACCTTTATCTATATTATATGCTTCCACATTCTCATTTTGTTTATAATCTAAGAGCAAGTTCAACAAACGTGCTTTCTCCATTTTCCAAGTGCACATAAATATTAAATATCCACCTTTTTTAGTGACTCGCTGCATTTCTTCTATAACCTTATTGATTTTCTCACCCAAATGGCAAATAGCATTATAACATGCAGTAATATCGAAATATTCATCTTCAAATTTTAAATTGGCCGCATCCATCTCTTTGAAAACAACATTTTCATATGTATTTTCTAGGTCTCTTTTGCGAATTCTATTTAAGGATAAATCTATTCCAATCACACTTTTCGCATATTTTGATGAAACCAAAGAAAATTCAGAATCACCACAGGCCACTTCGAGTACAGTTTTATCCACTAATAAATTATGAATTTCTTCTATAATTTTAGACACTCTACGCATAGTTTTTATTCCACAACCTTCTGTGGATTCAATATATCGTTAGGATCAAAGACCTTCTTTATCCCCCTCATGAGTTCAAGTACCTTGGGGCTTTCACTTTCCTTTAAGTATTCCCTCTTAGCGTATCCTATCCCATGTTCTCCTGAAACTTTGCCCGAAAACCCCTTAGCCTTTCCATACAATTCTTCAAATACATCAGCGAGTTTAGTCTTCCAATCTTCTTCGCTTAAATCGTCTCTTAAAATATACACATGCAAATTTCCATCTCCGGCGTGACCAAAGTTTTTAATCCTCATACCATATTTTATGCTCAAATCATATGTAAAGTTAACAAATTCAGCAACATGATTTTTAGGCACTACCACATCGCATTCATCCATTTCAGTGGTAGAAGCCTTTATAGCTTCAAGAAAAGCTCCTCTAGCTGTCCACACTGCATCTTTTCTCTCCTCAGTATCCACTAAAAATACATCCAATGCGCCATTAAGAAAGCAGATATCCACAGCTTCTTCAAATCCCTTTTCGATCTCTTCTTTTGAATTTCCATCGTAGGACAATAATAAGTAAGCATCTCCCGATTTATCAGGGAATTTTTTACCTAAGAAGTTTTCAGCATCTATTATTACCTTTTTCTCCATGAATTCCACAGCAGTAGGCATGGTCTTTGTCATCATTATCTTTGGGACAGAAGATATTGCACCATCTATATCCTTAAACGGTATCAATAAACTTATTGAACTTTTAGGAATAGGAAGTATTTTTAAAACCGCCTTTGTGATTATTCCAAGTGTTCCCTCTGAACCGATCAATATATCCTTTAAGCTGTATCCGGATGTATTTTTTACAATTTTCCCACCTAGTTCAA
>WQUF01000408.1 GCA_009785875.1 Oscillospiraceae bacterium
ATCAACTTCATCGAAATTCATAGCCTTTTTATATATTTTTTCCAAATTCCTATGAATTACTGAAGTATTCTTTAATTCTGAAATTGCAAGCTTTATAAACTCATGAAAATTAATATAGTATAGTTCTTTTTCATATGAATCGATAGGATTTATTGCATCATTCAAAATTTGTCCTTTGAATCTTAAATTATTGAACTCATTCTCAGACACGAAAGCTAACTTTAAATCAGGTAAAACGATGTGTTCAATAAAATTTGGATTTAATGGATTAAAATATACTTCCATGCGACAATCTTTAATTTTTAGCCTTTTATGGATATAATCTAGGATATCTTCTTTTCCTTCACCTGGCTCTCCATTTAGTACATAGACTTTATCAAAACCTGCTATCTTCTCTTTGATATGTGTTTTCACACCATCATAAGTTATTGAAGTCACAAAAGTCTCTCTATCTTTAGGAATTCCATAAGGAATTGAAGATAAGATATTCTCTTCGATAAATCCTAAGAGTTTATTGTATTTTAAAGTGTCCCTTTTTTCCAAATTTAATTTCATAAGTTTTTCCCAAAAAAAGTTTGCACTATTGAGATGAGAATATACTTTTTTATATATAGATGAAATATTGTCTGTCATATCTACAATAGCATCTCTTTCAAGTCTTAGTTTTTGAGTGTCCCAATAATCTCCTAAGTTCATTATCTTTTCAATAGCACCAGGATAGCTTGGATCCATAGTGTGTGGCGCTGTTGCGTCCATGATGCAAAACCCAAGATCTAATGCAACTACACCATCTAATGAGTCTATATCAGAAGAACAATGGTGATATTCCAGCGTATTTCCATTTTTTTCAAAATATTTGCCGATGTTCTTCATCAAAGATGACTTGCCAGTTCCAGGACCGCCTTTTAAATAGATAATCCTTTTAGCTTCATTTTTTGAAATGATGTTGTTGTAAAAAGATTTAAAACCAAATGCTGTATTAGTGCCAGAATAATAGTTTAAAACATTAGACATATAAGCCCTCCTTATTCGTTACATTATATTATATGGAAAGCCAATCAAAATGTTACATATCCCTTTAAACATGTTATAATACTATATTATAATATGTATTGGAGGATTTTAAATGAATGATTTAGAAATTCTAATTGGTAAACAATACTTAAAAGATGCTCTCTTATTGAGAGAAGAAGTGTTTATTATAGGACAAAATGTTCCAAGGGAGATAGAAAGAGATTTTTATGATTGCGATGATTCCACAATACATTTTGTAGCATATAATAATGATGAAGCAATAGGCTGTGGTAGAATCGTGAAACATGCAGATGGTAAAGTTTATCTCACTAGAATTGCAGTTATTTCATCATTTAGAGGAAGAGGCATCGGAAAAATCCTCGTTAAAAAGATGCTTAGCTTTTTAAAAGAATTAAACGTAGACGTATGTTATATCCATGCTCAAAGTTACATTAAAAAATTTTATGAAGATTTAGGTTTTATAGCTTTTGGAGATGAATTTATCGAGGCAGGTATTATGCATACTCATATGAAATACATACTTTGAGGTGAGTATATTGGTAGTTTTAAGGTGCAATAGTGTGACGAAAAGCTTTGGAATAGACACTATTTTAAGAGATATAACGTTTTTTATAAATGATAAGGATAAAATTGGTTTGGTTGGAGGCAATGGGGAAGGCAAGACGACATTGTTTAAGATCCTTTCAGGGAATATGCAAAGGGATTCCGGCGAAATCTTTATAGATAAGTTTAAAACCATAGGATATCTAAGCCAGGAATCCACATTAAATTCCAATAATAATATCCTGGAAGAGGCTACATCGGTATTTTCTGGGCTCTTATTAATGGAAAAATCTATGAAAGAATTAGAAGAAGAGATGCAAAAACCATATGATAAAAGCAATGAGGAATATCACAATAGAGTGATTCATGAATATACATCGATTCATGAAAAATATTCTTCAGAAGGTGGCTATTTATATAAATCAGAAGTCCTAAAGGTTTTAAAAGGTCTTGAGTTTAACGAAATAGATTATGAAAAAAAAGTCTCACTTTTAAGTGGAGGTGAAAAGACTAGGCTTTCTTTATGCAAGCTCCTCCTTGAAAAACCAGATATACTCCTTTTGGATGAACCTACAAACCACTTGGACTTAAGTGCCATCGAATGGCTTGAGGATTATTTAAAAAATTACTCAAAGACTCTTTTTATCATTTCACACGATAGATTCTTTTTGGATAAAATAGTAACAGGTATATTTGAAATAAAGCTTGGCAAAATTGAAACCTATATAGGAAATTATTCGACGTATATTGTGAGGAAAAAAGAGAAATATGAACAGGAGCTTAAGGCTTATTCTCTTCAGCAGGATGAGATAAAAAGGCAGGAAGAGATCATAGCAAGATACAGAAGGTTTAACAGGGAAAAGAGCATAAAAGCTGCAATGAGCCGTGAAAAGGCACTTTCCAGGATAGAAAGATTAGAAAAACCGAAAGGAGAAAACTTAAAGATAAAGTTAAAATTCGAAGTGAATCTTGAAAGTGGCAACGATGTCTTAAAAATTGAGAATTTATCTAAGAGCTTTAAAGATAAACTATTATTTGAAAATCTATCTTTAGAAGTTAAAAAAGGAGAAAAGATCGCATTTATAGGCAAAAATGGTATAGGCAAGACTACTTTTTTTAAGATAATAATGGGCAAAGTAAAGCAGAATGAGGGCAATGTTATCCTAGGAAGAAATGTTGAAATATCCTATTACGATCAGGAACAGGCCGATTTAAATTTGGATAAAGCTGTTATCGATGAGATTTGGGATGATTTTCCTTATTTAACTGTTACAGAAATTAGAACTCTTTTAGGGAGATTTCTTTTTAAGGGAGATGATGTTTTTAAAGAGATAAGGTACCTTTCAGGTGGAGAAAAGTGCAGAATAAATTTACTTAAGCTGTTTTTATCGAAGTCTAATCTTCTTTTACTGGATGAACCTACAAATCACCTTGATATACCATCCAGGGAGGTTTTGGAAGATGCACTTTCAGATTATGAAGGTACGCTCCTTGTGATATCTCATGATAGGTATTTTTTAAATAAAGTGATAGAGAAGATCTGCGAATTTGAAAAAAATTCTTTGACTGCATATCTTGGGAATTATTCTTATTATTTAGAAAAAAAAACAAAGCCAACTAGATTTTTAAAAGAAGAGACTCCAAATTACATATCAAAAACTTTAAATGAAACTGAAAAAAAGAAGAAAAGGGAAGAGCTTAAAAAAGAGAAGGAGATTAAGCAGAGGCTATTAGATATTGAAAATAAGATCAATGAAGATGAAGAAGAGATTGGAAATTTAAATGA
>WQUF01000409.1 GCA_009785875.1 Oscillospiraceae bacterium
TAGTCTGAACACCTATTTCAAATTGAAATAAGCCTTTTGGAGCTCTTTTTAAAAGAACTAACTCTCTTTCTGAAAATAAGTCTGCAGAAATCTCAAAATGAAACGAGGTTTCATGATTTTCTCTATAATAGTCATTTATTAAATATTCCCATATACTATATGAATATGCTTGATTGCAGTTAAAAGTTCTATCCACAAATTTTATAAGTTTTACCTTTTTATCTGTAAAATATTTTAGCTCTTTTTTAGCTTTTTCAATATTTCTAAACCTAACTTCCCTTGAAATAGAAGATAAGCAATATGAGCATTTAAATGGGCATCCTCTGGAAGATTCATAGTATAATATTTTATTTTTCAAATCTTCTTCATCGTCATAGGGGAATGGAATGTTATCGATATTTAAAGGATCCCTCTTCCCTAAATAATATATTTTTTCTTGAAATTTTGAGTAAAGCCCTCTTATTTCTAAAAGCTCATCTTTTTTAGGATATAGATTCAAAAAATCTAGGAATGTTTCTTCCCCCTCACCTTCTATAATAAAATCAACAGGCGAATTTAATAAAAATTCCTTTGAAGAAAAGGATACTTCTGGTCCACCACACAATATGATAATATTTTTATCTATTATTTTCAATAATTTTATTATTTTATTTATAAATTCAATATTCCATATATATACAGAAAAGCATACTAAATCTGGCTTTAATTCATAAATTTCACGAAAAACATTTTCTAGTCTTTGATTGATAGTAAATTCTCTCATTATGGTATCTATGCCATTTATTTTACAAATCTTATTTAAATACCTGATAGCTAAATTAGAATGAATATATTGAGAATTTACTCCCACTAAAACGATCTTTTTAAAATACATAAAAACCTCTTAATTTTTAACAGCTTTTATAAAAAACACATCATCTGAAGCACGTATTTCTTTTATCTCAAAGAATTTAGATATTAGGTCTCTAATTTTTTCAAAAGAGTTATCGCTTATTATGTTTAAATTGTTAATCTTTAAACTTTTAATAGTTTTGTCAGGAAGAATCATTTTAATGTTTTTTCTAAATATCTTTTTCCTCGGTTTATTTATATCCCAGATATAGACTTCAGCATTTTTATTCATGGATTTATGTATTAATTTTATCATTCTATATTTGAAAATATTGGTGTAAAATAAATTTAACGAAAAAAATAAAACTGTTGTGTCAATAGATTTTCTGATATTTCTACTTTTGTAAAATATTCTTTCATTCTCTATATTATTTACACATAGATCCTTGATTATAGTATTGTCTAAAATCCCTACATCTAATACTTCACCATGAAATTTATTGTTTTCTAAATTAATAAAGATATCCTTCACTTAAATCACCCCGGTTTAATATACATAATATTTATATTATTCCATAGATATGATATCCAGCTTAATTATAGAATCATTTTTTTCAAGTGAAGTGATGATTTCATTAGCATTAAATGTAATTTTTGAAATATCCATTGTAATGGTGATATTAGCCATTTCATTAAATGGAATGCTTTGGTTTATCGTTATTATATTAACTCCAAGATCAGTCAATGTATCTAAAAGCCCAGATAGAACGCCTTGTATATGTTTGACTATTAAAGATATGGTTATTTTTCTGCTATTCAATGCATCGTCAATCTGAAATACGCAATCTTTATATTTATAATAACTGCTTCTGCTTATGCCGACCTGTTTAACAGCATCAGCTGTAGCTTTTACTTTATTCGTATATAATAATTTTTTAACTTCAATTACCTTTGTAAATACTTCTGGAAGCACAGATGCATCTACTAAAAGAAATCTACCCAAAATCCTTCACCTCGATAAATTCTAAACAAGATCTATTTTAGAAATGATGATATCAAGCATCTCTTTGAATTTCTTTAATTTTAATCTTTCTTCCTCAACTAATCCCTTTGGAGCTTTATTTATAAAATTTTCATTTAAAATTTTAGACTCTGCTCTTTCAATTTCAGATTTTAATCTTTCTCTTTCTTTATTTAATCTTTCAATTTCTTTATCTCTGTCTATTAAATCTTTAAGGGGCAAGAATAATTTCGAAGTTGTTGTAACTATGGATACAAATTCTTCACTCTTCTTTTCTTCTTCTGTGATATAAACATTCGAGCAAAATGCCAGCTTAGTAAAATAATTATATCCATTTTCGTAAGCAGCTCTAGCGTTTTCATCGGTTACACATATATATAGATTAGACTTTTTTGAATAAGGCACGTTCATGTCGGTCCTTAAATTTCTGATTGCCTTTATATCTTCGATTATATATTCCATTTTATTTTCTGATTTAATATCATCGATCTCTTTATTATATTCTGGCCATTTTGATATGGTGATAGACTCATATTCTGCATTTAAATGGGTATAAATTTCTTCAGTTATAAAAGGCATTACAGGGTGCAATAATTGAAGGCTTTTAATTAAGACATCTTTTAAAACATTTAGCGTAACACCCTTCTCTTTTTCATTATTGCCATATAGAGATATTTTAGACAATTCTATATAAAAGTCGCAGAAACAAGTCCATATAAAATCGTAAACCTTTGATAGAGCAATTCCAATTTCATATTTCTCAATATTTTCAGTAACTTCTTTAACAAGAGAATTGCATCTTGAAAGTATCCATCTATCAGCTAGTGAATAATCCTTGCAGTCTTTATATTTATTTAAAATATCCTCATCTAAATTCATCATCACAAATCTCGATGCATTCCATATTTTATTTGCAAAATTTCTCGCAGCTTCTACCCTTTCAGGAAAATATCTAGAATCAGCCCCAGGTGCAACACCAGTTAAAAGAGAAAATCTTAAAGCATCTGCCCCATATTCATCGATAGTGTCCAGAGGATCTACACCATTTCCTAATGATTTGCTCATCTTCTTTCCTTCTGAATCTCTGATGATGCCATTTATTAATACAGTGTGAAAAGGTTTTTTATTTAAGTTGTGAAGCCCTGAAAAGATCATCCTGGCTACCCAAAAGAATATTATATCATATGCCGTTACCAAAACATCTGTAGGATAGAAATACTTTAATTCTTCTGTGTCAATTGGCCAGCCTAATGTGGAAAATGGCCAAAGAGCAGAAGAAAACCAAGTATCTAAAACATCCTCATCCTGATGTATATTATTCGAGTGGCATTTTGAACATTCTTCTAGATTATCATTGGAAACTGAAACTTCACCGCAAGTCTCGCAATACCAAGCAGGAATCCTATGCCCCCACCACAACTGACGTGAAATGCACCAATCCTGTATATTTTCCATCCAATTAAAATAAATTTTTTCAAATCTCTTTGGAATAAATTTTATTTCGTCTTCTTT
>WQUF01000410.1 GCA_009785875.1 Oscillospiraceae bacterium
AGCTCATCGATTTCATCTAAATTAATCACATAAGAGGGGATATACTTATATTTGTCGCTAAATCCTGTTTTTTCATATAGATTGCAATAGGCTATCAGTCTAACCCTTCCAATTATCACGCAATACCTTCCATCTCTGTCGATTGTGCAGTAGATTGGATTTAATAAGCCCACATTTTCAATGCTGCGCATCATATCAAATTGCTCCATCTGGTCTGGCAAGTCAAAATGATTCCAATCGCTAAAGCTATCTTCGATTTTTTCAACATCTATCATCTGAAGTGTGTTGTGAAAACAAGGCTTTTCATTTATGCTTTGAGCCCTGAGTTTAAGGATTTCGCTTTCCCTCTCAGCACGGGCTTTTATTTCTTCAGCACTACGAGGTATTATGAGCTCCTCTGATTTTATTCTAGGATCGGGAATATGTGGTCGTATGTCTATCCCTAATTCTCCTCGTTCTAATTTTACTCTTTTTACTCTTTTTACTCTTTTCATAAAGTCCTCCTAAACATTCTAAATACTTTATTATATGATCTGGAAAAATATATGTTACAAAATTAAATAATTTTATTTGTATTTAAGTTGTAACATATACAGCTATCACACATATGATAGTAATGAGATCTATTTTAAAACAAGGAGTGTGAAGAAAATGATAAACGAAACTATAAAAACCAATGCGGTAATAGTTTCATATGATTTACTATCTTTAGTAGATGGTAAATCTCATAACAAAAGACAAATACTAAATGTAATGGCGGTTGAAGCAAATAATGAGGACTTTTTTGCTATAGGTAAGGCTTTAGGCGATATGCTTATAGTTGCACCTAAAGAAATCCTCAAAAATAGCACATCGCTATTGGTGGAGGCATAAGATGATTTATGTAGATTATTATTTTAAACTGAGCAATGGGTTAACCAAGAAGTTCACTGTGAAAGATTTAAAAGAGAATATTGATGCAACAGAGATTTTTGCATTTGCAGATCTATTGATAGAAAAAAAATCTTGCTTGAATAATGTAGAGATTGTTTCTCTTGAATCTTGTGTGAAAAGAGTCCTTGATGAAGAAGTTTTGAAGTAAATTTAAGACTACTATCCATAATTGGTGGATAGTAGTCTTTGGTTTTATAAAAATGGATAAGAATCTCTAATTTGGATTAGAATCTCTATTATATATATATCACACTGAATTCAAAAAAGTTCTATGTTTATGGGTCTCCTTTTTTGTGCTAAATCCACTCCAAAGAAGCATTCCTTTGTTCCATCCGGATATACTGTTAACATTTCTAAATGGTTCATCCCTAAAATAATTCGTATCAAACACCTCAGGATCGGTTGCTTTTGCATGTTTCTCTTTGTCTTTATATTCCAGCTTAACTTCGTTTCCATTCCCATCTTTTTGTGAAATTACCCTGCCTTTGGATTTTTTATAATTTTGTGTTTACTTTTTTTATTAAATCCATTTTTCTGAGTTCACTTTTTTATTATAAACCTAATTTTACCATTTGTAAACTATACTTCAAGGGATTCAAATATTTCTATCCAATTACTAACATCCTCTTTCCCTAATTTCATAACTTTATGGTAAATATATTCATAATAAAAATGTAACATTAAATCACCATTTTCATTTAAAGAACCTACAATTATCGAATAAGGACCACCTAAACCAACAATCATAAATCCTTTCACATCATCTCTATAGTCATGTAACTTATTTTTTTCAGGAAACTTAAATGTTGTAATAAATCTTTCTTTTATTATCTTTAATGCATTCCACCCTATCTTTACCTCTGCATCACTATCTATTAAATATAAAGTAGAATATTTAATATCCATCATTTTTATTCGTAATATTTTACCGTTTGCATATAAATCTATTTTATCCATGGTGGATTTACAACACTTCCTTTTTTATAAAATATAACAGTATCTTTATAAGTATCCCAGTTGTCAAAGAGGTATTTTAATTCTAATGAAGTTACACTATTTGCATATGGTCCATATCCGCCTAGTGCACCATCAATATTTCTTACATTAGTTAAATCAAAATGAATTTTATTTCCTTCAGCTACTGCATTTTCCATTGCAATAGTACTTCTCCAGAACCAAGCATCTGGATCATCTCCAAGACCATCATTTTGCCAATCAGCTACTTCTTGTAATATTTTACCACCATTTTTTGTCTTAAATTCCCATAATTCACCATTAGCATTTGGACCATAAACTAAATCATTTTCTCCAAATTTTAAATTAGTATTTTCTTTTGTAGTTGTTTTAGATTCCTCAGAATATGTTTCATCATAATATTGAGGATATGTGTCGTCATATCCAATACTTGTAGGCATATTTAAGCCAGCTCTAAAACCACCTATATCTTTCCACATACTATCAAATGTAGTCGCATTTGAATATGTATAACCTAAATTTTCTTGATTAAATCTTGCTGTTGCACTAGTATTTGTATCAGCTTGTATCTTTTCAGATCGCTTTATTGCTAATTCTTGAGTTCCAAAATCATAATACAAATGATTAACGCCACTATCACCAATAGAAGGGTCTAAATTTATCATTGATTCCCTAAAAAATGTTAGATCTGCATCTTGTACAGGTCGTAAAATGCCTGTGAATTGCATTATTGCTCCTTTAATTGCTAAATCCTCATCATTATCATCTCTAAGAGTTAATAAATCTATTTGTCCACCATGCAAATTTAGCTCATCATTTATAAATTGAATTGCTGCTAATCTATCATTAGGATTCAAATAAATACTATTATAGCCATCTGCTAATTTTGGAATTATTGGATTGTTTGCACATTTCTGTTTTAATGCTTCTTGTTCTGCAATTCTGGTTTTTGCATAGTCTACATAAGGATCTACTTTTGGTTGCGTTGCTGCGGTGTTACTTGACGATGATGGCGTACCTGATGTTGTTGTATGTGATGCTGCCATTTGTGTTGTTTGAATTGAATTTGGTGCAACAATTGGAGCTGAAACTGTTGATGTTTTAGTAGGAGTTGTTGTATTACCTTCAATAGTTGGATTTGCTATATTTCCACTAGGATCAACATACTTAATCGGATTATTTTCCACAAAGCTATAAAGATTCAAACTATATGGATTTACAATTTCCCCTAAATAAGTATCTTTTGTTATAAATCTTCCTGTACTTGGTTTATAATTCCTTGCTCTTAAATATTGTGTTTTAGAGATAGGATCATATTCTTCTCCATTAAATCCATAGATAGCTTTAGTATCAACGTTTCCTTTTGTAATTATACCAAATGGATCATATCTGAATTGATTCTTTAAGCCTTTATCTTCATTTAGGATTTGGCTTAAACTTCCACGTCCATCTAATA
>WQUF01000411.1 GCA_009785875.1 Oscillospiraceae bacterium
AAAACGATGTAAAGTGACTCCCTCAAGATGAAATAAACTTAAAAAGAAGCTTTCACTGAGAAAAGGTCTCGGTGAAAGCTTTTTTTTCATTTAAAATCCAAACTATCTTTATTTATTTTATATATTACATCTTTTCTCTCTACTATGATGTTTATTTTGTTTTTGGTGATTTCATTACCTAGTAAAAGCTCCAAGAGTTCCTTGGTACCATTTATTACAGTTGGATTCCCCACAGCTTTAAGCATGGAAAAGTCTCCGGAAGTGTCACCATACGCATAGCTCTTTGATAAGTCTATATCGTATTCATTAGAAAAATCTAAAAGAGCTTTAAGCTTATTTTTGCTATTCCACATTGGAACTATTTCACCTGTATAAATATTTTTATCATCAGTCAAATAATTAGAACCAATATAATGATCAAAGCCATGTTTTATGCTCATCTCTTTCACAAGCTCTTGAGGGCTCCCTGAAATCGTAAATGTCATATGACCTAAAGATTTATGATAATTTATTCTATTTCTAGTGAATACATATACTTTATCGCCTTTCTGTTCTACAACCTTCTTTGCGATAAATTCAAGCTGAATTTTATTCATGCCTTTTATCGCACTTGCATATATATCTGCCATTTTAATGAGATAATTATCGTAATTTCCAATTCTCTTATCATATTTCTCATAATGAGGTTTTACTTCGCTGGACCACATAGATTCATCGATAATATCGTAGCGGATTAATTTCTTAAAAATTTCCTTTATTAAGCCTTCCCTATAAAGAGTTCCATCTATATCAAAAAAAGCACCTATATTTATAAAATTCACCTCTCTTATAATTTAGAATATTATATATAATAGTATATGAAATGAACACATGAAATGAAATTAAATTCAATACATGCATAAAAATTTTCATGAATGGGAAATTTACTGGAAGAAGGAGTTGTGAAAATATGGAAAATACTCAAAAAAAGTTGTTAAAAAAGCTATATAAACAATGCAATTACATAAACGGATTTGATCTAAAGACGAATAAAACGATTAAAAAAGAATATAAATCTTTTGAAGACGATGTGGAAGGGAAAATTTTTAAAATGTATGCAAATGGAAGTTCTATAGATGAAATAGAAGAGTATTTAAATATTATATACGGATCAAAAATATCAAATATTTTAATAAACCGAATGATCGATAAGATATGGAATTACAATCAAAATTAGTGAATATTACATAAAAGATGCTGGACATAAAAAAATTTACCTCTTCAATGATTTTGTACATTCACATTTTTGTATTATAATAATATTATAATAGTGTACAAGATAATTTTTTTGCTTGAAAAGGCTTGTATTTTAATATTAATATAGTATTAGCAGAGTATCTATGAAATAAGGAAAGAGGAGGAGTTGAAATGAATTCTGTAATTCTTATTCCAGCTTATGAGTCAGATGAAAAATTAATTGATTTAGTAGATAAACTCTCTACTTTGCCATTTTATAAAATTATAATAGTCAATGATGGGAGTAGCGAAAAATGCACCCATATTTTTGAAACAATAAAAGAGAAATATAATTGTACAATTATTAACCATTCAGAAAACAAAGGAAAAGGATATGCTCTTAAAACAGGAATGAGAGAAATTTTAGATAAAAACATGGACGTTATTGGATGCATTACTGTGGATTCTGATGGACAACATACGCCTAAAGACATATTAAAAATAGCTGAAGTTTTTGAAAAATATAATCATTCGCTTATTATTGGTTCAAGAGATTTTGAAAATGGAAACGTTCCGGATAAGAGTAAAATAGGTAATATGATCACAAGAATAATATTTAAAATTATTACAAGTAAATATATTTCAGATACTCAAACAGGTCTAAGGGCTATTCCTTTAGATGCTATGGAAAGATTTTGTTCTCTTTCAGGCGACAGGTATGAACTTGAAATGAACATGCTTATGGATGCATGTAGAAATAATATGGATGTAAGGGAAGTTCCTATTGAGACAATTTACATAGATGAAAATAAATCATCACATTTTAACCCAATCTTAGATTCTTACAAAATATATAGGGAGATCTTTAAATTTTGCTATACCCCTCTGCTTTGTACTGTACTCAATATATTGATGTATGTGGTTTTCTTTATGATTTTTGCTGATGTTCAAATCGTACTTAGGATTTTTATTTCCAGCTTATTTGCACTTACAATTTCAAGAGTTGTCAATTATACAATAGATAAAAATGCTAATTTATTTTATAAAAAAATTTCATATGCTGAATTCATCAGGCAATCATTTATTTTTTTTAGTCAAGTTGTAATTGGATGGATTCTAATATATGCACTTAATTATTTGGGAATGAAAGATGCTCTTTTCTCGAAAATAATTGTAGAAATTTTATTGTTCGTTGGCTTTCAGTTTATTCAATATGTTGGAGAAAGCGCATATCAAATGTTTTATAAGGATTATAATAAATAGATTTTTTAAAAAAGGCTTCCATCTGTTTAAAATGGAAGCTTTTTTAAATTTAAAAAAAATATTTTTTTTATTATGCATTTTAGGAACATTTAAAAAGAATTTTAATAGTATATAAGTGAGGGTATTAATACCTAAAAGGATTAAAAAGAGGTGAATGTAGGATGTATTCTGTAAAAACGAAAGACTCTTTAGCTTTGAATTACACCATGCTCGATGATGACGGGTCAAAAAAATCAAAATCCGTTGTTTTGAGCAATTTAAACTATGACGTTACGGACGAGGATCTATATGATGTAGCTGTTCTGTTTAAAGATTTGATAGCATATGGGGTAGAGAAGATTTGTCGCAGATCTGAAGTTATGTTTGTAGAAGATTAAGGAGGAATTTATATGGAAAGAAATATCTTAGTTTTGATTTTTAAAAATGCTGCAGATGAGATGGTTAGGATTAAAATAAATGATGTAAGGACTGATCTGACAAGCCTTGAAGTGAAGGCAGTCGCTGATAAAATTTTAGCTAAGGACGCATTAACGGGCAAAAAAAAGAAGTTAGTCGAGTATATGGGCTCAGAGCTTGAGAAGACAACTATTGAAAAATTATAAAATTTTAGAAAAAACTTCCACATAAGAGATTATGGGAGTTTTTTCTAACTACATAAATTAAAAAAGGAGAATGTTATAATGAGCATATTAGATGATTCCATTAGATTTTCAAACTCAATTGAATACCTGGATTTAAACAATTTAAAGGAAATCGATACTGATACTAATTTCTTTTCGTTCCCTGACAATGAAAGTTTCCTGGACCTCGTTTCCTCTATTGAAATTTTTGGAGTTTTATATCCTTTAATCGTGATGAGGAGCGACTCTGATGG
>WQUF01000412.1 GCA_009785875.1 Oscillospiraceae bacterium
TTTTTATTAACTATAATTTTTTACAAAAGATTTTTGATATGACCTATGAAGCTTTATTATTACGAATATCAATATTATCACTGTGGAAACTAAAAGTATATACACTAAGTTAAGTGGGATAACTTGTTTTTGATAAAGAGCTGAAGGTACATCTACAAGTGCATGACCTAAAATTGCTATAAATAAATACTGTATTTTTTTATTTCTTATTGCATATAATACTACTAAAGAAAATGCTACATGAATTGTTATAGCAAAAATCCTTTCAACGCCACCAAGCAGAAATATTGAGGAACTTGTGTTTATTAAAGCATCCTTAGCACTTATATAAGCATTTTTAGAGCTATCAGGAATTGTAGATAATATTTGATCAAAACTGCCACTATTTATGCTCAAGGTAAGGATAATATTGTTTAGGAAAACTATGCCTAA
The DNA here is from genome assembly GCA_009785875.1 of Oscillospiraceae bacterium. Taxonomy (GTDB): domain Bacteria; phylum Bacillota; class Clostridia; order Clostridiales; family Clostridiaceae; genus WQUF01. The sequence continues at coordinate 433 of WQUF01000412.1, forward strand.
AATTAAAAGAGCTTCCATAAAACCATGACCTAGACCAAAGATGAATCCATCTTTATATTCATGATTTTTTTTCATGAATAAGCTCATCATTATGAATCTGCCAACTTCCTCAAAGATACCAGCCATTAAGCTTCCATATAAAACGTAATATAAGGTGTTGTTTAATAATAAATCTGAGGTTGTTTTATTTAAATTTAAAAAATAATTATGACACAAACCTTCTAAAATAGATGCAAACAGGAAAAAACATGCTGCACCTAATAAAAAACATGTGAGCTTGAATTTCTTCTTAATGATCAAATAAAGTGACAATATAAGTGGGAAAATAACTCCAACTAGTAGGGATAAAACCATAAATATTATAGATAAATTAGGGACCATAAATAACTTCCTTTCAATTAATTAATTTATAATTCTCTCTAAGAGATACTCCTAACCTTACTTTTGAAAATCCAATGCTCTTAAAAACTTCGCATAATTCTTCTATGATTTCCTTTCCAAATCCTTGTTTCCGATTACTCTCATCTAAAAACATTATAGAAATATAAGCTATATCTTATTTATTATAATTCAATTTAGCACACATTAAAAGGAAAATTCATAAAATAAAATATAATAATAGCTATACAAATAATGTATAATTAACTATAATTTAAATAAGGAGGATGATAATATTGATTAAAACATTTAAGCTAAAATTTATTAAAGCTTTACTTCCTTTAACTGTTATTGCTACACTGATAGGTTCTCTTTTGGTAAATACTCATGGAGCCTCATTTCCTTTGATTTTGAAAGCAGGTTTGATTACAAATTTAAATGGATATGATGTAAATGTGTATTCTTCTGCATCACAAGATTCTAGTGTTTTAACCACTTTATCAGCAGGTACATATGTTACTTTAAGGAGCAATGCATCAAATGGATGGTACTATGTGATGTATGGCGATGAACTATATGGCTATATAATGTCCAGCTCAGTCAATGAAACTCAGTCTGAGGTGAAACAAGTAAAAGGTGATACAAATGTCAGATTAGGTCCAAGCATCAATTATAAAGCAGTAGGGGTCTTAAGCAAAGATGAAATATTTCTATCTCTTGGACAGCTAACAAATGGTTGGTATAGGATCTTATTTGAAGGAATAAATGTGTGCTATATATCTAATGTATATGTAGATTCTACAACAAATGTGACAAGTCAAAATACAACTTCAGCAAATACGACTGCAGTTAATACAACCTCAGCAAATACGACCTCAGTTAATACAACCTCAGCAGATACGACCACAATTAATACAACTTCAGCAGATACGACCACAATTAATACAACTTCGGCAGATACAACTGCAGTTAATACAACTTCAGTAAACATAACATCAGTTGATACAACCGCAGTAAACACAACATCTGCAGATACCACAAGTACAGCCACACAGGAAATTTTGCCTCAAAGCATATCCAGCATAATTTCTTATGATATGAAGCCAGATTATTCTTTAACACTGCCAATAAATATAACTCCAACTGATGCAACTAATAAAACCGTGACTTTGGTTAGCAATAATACTGCTGTTGCATCTATAGAAGGCGGAGATGTACATGCAAATTCTATAGGTACAGCAATAATAACCATAACAACAGTCAACGGCCTTTCAACAACATGTATCATAAGAGTGTCTGATGATGGCGGAGAAAGCTTAACCCCATCAAATAAAGCTGTCAGGAGGGCTTACGATTATTTAGATCTATTTGGTGTAAACTCTAATAACCCTGCTATACCTAATAACGATATGCTAAGAGTATATTTAGATCAAGCATACACTGATAATAAGAGATATACAAATTGCGCAGAATTCGTATGGTATTGCTATAGAGCAGCAGGTATGTATTTAGAAGATAAGACGACTCAGGTTGCTGTTGTTGAGACAATGGTACAAAATCCAGGTAGCAGCTTTATAAATTTAGGAGCTTTGAATTTACAGGATTTAAAACCTGGAGATGTTATCACATGGCTAAATTATTACAGTGTAGGTATGGGACATGCTGCTGTCTATGTTGGAGATAATTCTGTAATTGATATGAGTCCGGGTGGAATCCAGAAGAGATCTTTGGATTTGGTGAATAGTGGATCATATTCAGGCGAAGTATATAATATAATTAGATGTATAAAATAGAGGTCATTGACCTCTATTTTATTAAATGATTTTATTATCCACAGCTATGCGAATGGCATCAGCAAGGCTTTTTGCGCCCAATTTATCATAGATGATATTGACAGCCATTTTTACAGTGTTGATGGAAATATTTTGGCTTGCTGCAATCTCTGTGCGTGAGAGTCCGTGAGAAAGATCTGTGAGGATTGCAACTTCTCTTGGTGTTAGGGAAATGCCGTCTTCTATATGGTTTGCCCGTTTATATTCTGCAATGATGTGAGCTCGATGCTTGGCGTAAGAAGAAGCCTTTCGATTCACGTTTTCCAGCCAATCTGAAGGAATCCCAATGTTTGGCTCTTTAAGTGCAGATGCTGTCAAAGTGCGCATATCTTTTCCCAGCTCGATAAAGCACATTAAAATATCGTTTGGGAGTGCAGTTTCATAAGCTTCCTTTAGCGCAGCATAAGCCAATGCCTTATTTTTCATATGATAATGTACGCAAGCTTCCATTGCCAGCATCTCTATTCGACCGAATAATATTGACTCGCGCTGTTTTTGTTCTTGCATATAAGATAAAAGCAGAGGGTAATTCTTTGTTAAATAGCAATAACGCATTTTCATCTGATTGCCGAAATTTTCAATAAAGGATACGTGCCCATAAGGAGCAAAGTTTTCTTTAATCCAGTCAGGAAAATGTTCCGGTAAATCAAGAATGTAGTAATACCATGCAACACCAATATCGTAGGTGATATAACGGTTAATGTATTTATCATAATTCAGCTGCGTTTCCATTTCTTTTAGTGCTTGTTCTGTTTTTAAATAATTTCCTCTCAGGACAGCCATCCGCATTAAATAGAACAGAGATCTGTGAGTAACTTCAAATTGCTTTTGCTTTTTTGCCCGTTGGAGAGCCTGTACAATAAAAGTTTCTGCAGCACGTATATCATCTTGGTAAAAATAAAGCTCGCCTTGAGCCAGATCTTCTACTCCTGTCATCGCTTCACCAAGGCATTTTGATGTATACCGTACCGAATAGGTTAAAGCATCGATATATTCCTGTAGTGCACCTTTTCTTGATGTACCAACCAGGCTAGCCCACGGACCAATGGGGTGGTTAGACATAGGACATGAATCGATAGATAGCCTGAGCAAACATTCCTCATGCTTTACATAGTACTGGTCAAAATCATAGCGGTCTTCTTTAGTACACATCATGGCTCTCATCATTCCCCAACAATAGTATGTACAACCTAACATGCGCTTGCGAAAGCGATCATTTTCAGGCATCTGGGAGAATTTTTTTTCATAATGCTGTATCAGTTCAAATGCCTTATCCCACTGCCCTAAACACATGACAATGCGCACATGCACCATAGCAAAGAGATCTACTTCCTCAAAGACTTTTTCGGGAGCACGCTCAAAAATCCCTAAAGCATAATTTGCTATATCATGTGGTATTTGGCAAGGAAATTCAAAAAAAATTGATATGATTCCATTGTAATCTGCGATCTTTTCGTAATAAGCCAGAGCATCCATCCTAAAACCATTTTTAGCACACCAGTCTCCTGATATTTTGTATGTTTTTTGTTTTTGCTCTTCTGAAATGAGTTCTTGTTTCTTCTGGAGAAATTCCAGGAAAAGAGGGTGGATCAAGTAAGCGTCTATAAATCTATCGAGGCGGACATAGGCGTTTTGCTGCTCCATCTCTGAAATCAGCGTTTTATCACCATCAGCCAAAAGAGAGATCAAGTCAACTGCCAAGTGGCCGATTAAGGATAGGCAGATCAAAAAACTCTGTAGGGGTTTCGATATTGAATTCCAAGTTTCGTATTCCATCAATTGAAAGGTATTCGATTTCATTGCGTTTTGTAAGTATCCAGCATATCCAGGTGCCTTTTCGTATGACTGAACAATAAAACTGACTGCGAAAGCGCAACCACCTGTATCTTGCATAATCTCGTTCAGCATTTGCTTTTGAATTTGCAATCCTTGTTTACGAAAATATTCATCCAGCTCCATTTGTGTGAATTTCAGTTCATCTTCAGTGATGCTGAACACACAACCCTTAAGAGTCAGAGCTGCTATATTGGACGGAAAGGAACGGGAAATAAGAAAAAACGTTGAGGGTCGTGATAAATCAAGAAGGATGTGCTCTACAAAATGGATCACAGCAGAATTATCGATGAGATGAAAATCATCTAAAATGATGATTGGTCTCTGAGAATCGAGCAATTCATTTCTCATGGAAACATACTGATTTAACTTATCCTCGGTATCTGGGAAGCCGCTTTTACCTATTGCTTTTGCAAAGGGTTGGTTAAACTGCGCTATAGCATGCGCATAATTTTCCCAAAAACGTGCACTTACATTATCACGATCAGATAGCTGTATCCATGCAGTAGCAGCACCATATTCTTTTGCAAAGTCATAAACAGCACTAGTTTTTCCATAACCTGCTCCTGCGCATACGACAACTATGGGGTATAAAGCAGCTTTAGCGAAAAGTTTTTGCAGGCGCGGACGCTCAAAATGGTGTAGAGAATATAAATCTTCAGGTAATTTGTGCATTATTTCTATAATGACACACATCCTTTCAAGGCTTAATTTTAACAATAATCATTAGTATTAAATTACCGTAATTTTACCATAAATTCAAAAGTTTATCAATATTTCTTACTATTTTTTCTGCTAAATAGAATGCTTAATTTAGTAAATTTTAGTTAAATATGTTTTGCGCACATATAATTTGAAAACAGGGTGTTAAATGCGACAAATATTTAATATATAATAAAAAAGAAAATAAGTACTAAATATTAAAAAATTGCAGAAACGTCCTGAACAAATATACTGCAGAATAGTGTATACACGATATTTTCCGCATATGGGGAATCGTAGTATATAGCAATGAACAATCTTTACAATGTTACTGTACCTCGTAATTTAACCAGGCATCCATGATAGTCCGTTTCTGGTAATTGCACAGAGTTTTAAAGATATGATGTGCTGTAGCCTGCCATTTTCTCCATAAGTAGAATTCCTGCAGTATTGCTGGTAATAATTAATATGATTATCTAAAGATTATTGGAGGGAGAATTATGGAATTATCAGATTTATGGCAGTATGAAGTAGTTTCACATGAACATAGTATGTCGCCATCCGACAAGAATATTACTATGTATGGACTTTGCGTTAAAAATACTGACGTTGTTGCTTATGATATTTCAACTGATAAAGGTTTTGTAGAGAAATATGCGGAGATGTTTAACCAGTTTCAGCTTTCACCTATTCATTTAAGTGAAGTTTTAGATGACATATTAGTGCTAAATGGCATCAAAAAAGTAGATGCGTTTCAAGAGTAGTTATAAACTATAACGAACAGCTGCCACGGTGACAATGATAAATTTTTTAATTAAGATTTCTAGCACTTTGCTAAGTTTAAGATATAAAATACTTTCTTCTATTATCATTGTTCAATGTTCACTGCGGGGATTTTGACTTTACCCCGGTCTCCATAGTTTGAACCAATTTTGAGTGTTACAAATATATGACTATCACCGCAGTGAACAAGGAATGATGAGGCTTAAATTAAAAATAAAAGGGGATAATGAATAAATATGTGCGCTTAGCACATATTTATTCATTATGCAACAGTACCATTATGCAACAGAAACTAATAATGCAAAATTATAAAATTAATGATATGTGCAACTGAAATCCCAATCATAGCTCCTCCCAATATATCGCTAGGGAAATGAACTCCAAGATATATTCTTGATAATCCAACTAAAGAAGCTGCTAAAATGAAAAAAACGCTAAATTGCGGGAATATAAAACACGCAGTTGTGGCCATAGAAAAGGCTGTAGTTGTATGACCTGATGGGAATGAGTATTTATCTATTCCTATTTTTTTTGTATTTAAAGTAGTAAATTTCACATAAGGTCTTATCCTGTGTAAAAAGTGTTTTATGATCTTTACAAACCAGGCAGCGATGATTATTGCTATAGATAGCCTAAAGCATAGATGGCGCAGCATAGGTATTTTTGTTAAAAATAACACAGATACTATAATAGCAACACCACTTGTGGAAGCTATATAAGTAAAAAAAATCATAAAAATATTTAGTATTTTATATTTTCTCAAAGAATTTATAAAATAAAGCACTTTTTCATCAACACTTAAAAATCTCTCTATATACTTTGTCATATTAACCTCAAAATTATTTTTTGTTAAGCTCCTTTTTCCATGAATTTATATTGAGAAATACACAGATCATAATACAATCCTTTATTTTTCAGTAATTCTTCATGTGAACCACATTCTAAAATTTTTCCATCGTCTACAACCATTATTATATCAGCATCTCTTATGGTAGAAAGTCTATGTGCGATTACAAATGAAGTCCTTCCTTTTAAAAGCCTTTTAATTCCTTCTTGGACTAATTTTTCTGTATTTGTATCTATGTTTGATGTGGCTTCATCTAAGATTAAAATTTTAGGATCAGCTAGAAGGGCTCTAGCAAAAGATATCAATTGCCTTTGTCCCACTGAGAGCCTTGTCCCTCTTTCCTTAACGTCAGTATCATATCCTTGAGGTAGTTTCATGATAAAATCATGAGCATTTACAGCTTTAGCCTTTTCAATTATTTCATCATCGGTTGCATCTAATTTACCGTATTTTATATTGTCTTTAATAGTACCTGAAAACAGAAAAGTGTCCTGAAACATTATCCCCATCTGGCTTCTAAGGGATTCTAATTCTACTTTTGTAATATCATATCCATCAATAATGACCATGCCAAAATCTGCATCATAAAATCTACTTATTAGGCTTACAATGGTGGTTTTACCGGCTCCAGTTGGTCCGACTAAAGCAACTGTAGTATCAGGTTTAATTTTAAATGAAATATCGTTTAAAATCAATTTATCGGAATAACCAAAGCTTAAATTTTTAAATTCTACCTCACCTTTTATAGGAGGCATGATTTCAGCATTTTGGTTATTTTTAATTGTTGGTGCAATATCCATTATATCAAAAATTCTCTCAGCACACGCAAAATTAGTAATAATATTATTATAAAGATTTGAGATGTTTATAATTGGTCTCCAGAATTCCCCTATAAATATTGAAAACACGACGAATATACCGATTGTTATATTATCTAAATTTAAAATTTGTGCCATAGCCCAATATAGTACGATAGCACTAACACCCCAAGCAAATTCAACCATTGGCCAAAACATATCGCTTATTAAAACAGCATTCATAAATGATTTTAACATATCTGAAACTATTTCTGTAAAGCTATTAAAATTTCTATTTTCATAAGTAAAAGCTTGTACTATTTTAATTCCAGAAAAACTCTCATGTGTAAATCCATTGAAATTGCTCCTCTTGCTCCTAAATTTTTGCCATCTTGATCTTCCCTTGCCTTCTAAAAAAAACACTCCGATTATAAGCAGAGGAAGAGTTGCAATGGCAGCAAGTGCTAATTTTAAATTTATTATCATCATAGCAGCAAAAACAAAAATTAATCTAGCGATTTCGGGGATTAAATTTGTCATGATATTTGTAAAAAAAGATTCAAGTGATCTAATATCGCCAATTATTCTTGCCAAAATTTTTCCAATGGGTCTCGAGTCAAAGAAGGAAAAGCTTAAAGTTTGAATGTGGGAATATAATTCTTCACGCATGTCCACAACGATTTTGCTCGAAACCATCACCATATCGACGATTCTTTTTCTAGAAATAATAAGCTGTATTAAGTTTATGATGATCATAGCTATACCAGTCAATATGAGAGCTTTTATATTATTATTAGCAGCAAAATTATCTAATGCAATTTTTATAATATAAGTATTAAAGACAGTGATAAATACTGTTATCACCAGCATCATTATTATAAGTGCAACTTTTTTCTTATAAGGTTTCATATAGGATATCATTCTGATGATGAGTTCAGATCTGCGCCTCTTTAAGATCTCTTCATCTTTTGTTATGGTATTGATAGCCAAATTATATCACCTCTTTTAAATCTTCAAAGTCTTTAAATTGCTCTTTATATATGGAGTAGTATAACCCTTTTTTCGCCAATAATTCTTCATGGTTTTTTCTCTCAACAATGGAGCCATTTTCAATATAAATTATCTCATCTGCATTTTTAACCGCCGAGATCCTGTGTGCGATTATTATCATTGTCCTTTTTTTAAATTTATTCAAATTGTTCAATAACTTGTACTCAGTTTCCATATCTAGTGAAGAAGTTGCATCATCTAATATTAAAACTTTGCTATCAGATATAAGTGCTCTTGCAATTGCTAATCTTTGCTTTTGTCCTCCTGAAAGACCTAATCCTCTTTCACCTATTATGGTTTCAAAACCATCTTCAAGTTCATCTATGAATTCCATAGCACAGGACAGGGTGCAAGCTTCTTTAATCTCTTCTAGGCTGGCAGATTCTCGCCCATATCTTATATTTTCAGCTATAGTATCTGAAAATAGGAAAGTTTCTTGAGGTACATAAGCGATATGTTTTCTAAAATCATTTAATTTTAATTTTTTTATATCGATCCCGTCTAGCAAAATTTCTCCAGAAGAGATATCGTAAAATC
>WQUF01000413.1 GCA_009785875.1 Oscillospiraceae bacterium
TTTTTTAACAAGGATTCTTTTATATATGGTCCTTTCTTTACAGATCTACTCAAAACTTAATCCTCCTTTCTTTCTTATAACAAATCATCACTTTCTTCTGCTAATAATCATCCTATCTGAATATTTATGGGTCTTTCTAGTCTTATATCCAAGAGCTGGTTTTCCCCAAGGAGTAAGTGGACCTGGATGACCAATTGGAGATTTTCCTTCTCCTCCTCCATGTGGGTGATCAACAGGATTCATAACAGATCCTCTTACTGTTGGTCTAATGCCCATATGTCTTTTTCTTCCAGCATTTCCTAAGTTTATTATTTCATGTGTTGAATTTGAAACAGTACCGATAGTAGCTCTGCACTCAATTCTCACATATCTCATTTCACCACTTGGAAGCCTAAGTGTAGCAAAATTATTTTCTCTAGCCATCAATTGAGCCGCTGTCCCAGCTGACCTAACTATTTGACCTCCTTTTCCACTTTGCAATTCAATATTATGTACAAATGTACCAATAGGAATATTTTTAAGTGGCAGACAATTTCCAGGTTTTATATCAGAGTTTGATCCAGAAACCAATATATCTCCTACTTTAATTCCATTAGGAGCTAAAATATACCTTTTTTCACCATCTTTATAATTTACAAGCGCAATATATGCACTTCTATTTGGATCATATTCTATAGATGCTACTTTTGCTGGTATATCATCTTTATTTCTTTTAAAATCAATAATTCTATATTTTTGTTTAGAACCTCCACCTATATGCCTAACTGTTATTTTGCCATTATTGTTTCTACCGCCACTCTTCTTTTTAGTCACTAAAAGAGATTTTTCCGACGCTATACCAGTTAACTCTTCATAGGCATCAACAGTCATATGTCTTCTTGATGGTGTAGTAGGTTTAAAACCTTTAATCGCCATTAGCTCTACCTCCTATACTTATAAGATTATTACATTATAAAGTCTTATTGCATTCCCTCAAAAAATGCTATTCCCTTGCTGCCTTGTTTTAACTTAATTATTGCCTTTTTAAAATCTGGTCTTCTTCCAAGTTGATACCTAACTCTTTTTGGCTTACCAAAATAATTCATAGTTTTTACTTCATCTATTGTTATATCAAAAACTTCTTCAAGAGCTTTTTTTATTTGAAATTTATTAGATTTCTTATCTACAATAAAAGTATATTTTTTTTGCTGCATTTCTTTCATGGTTTTTTCAGTAATAACTGGCTTTCTAATCAAGTCATAAGATGTCATCTTCATTATGAATACACCTCCTCAATTTTAGAAACTGCATCTTTAAGCACTATAAAATGATCATATTTTAAAATATCATATACATTTAAATTGTTAACTGGACTAACTTGAATTCCAGGAATATTCCTAGCAGATCTATATATAACTTGATTTGAATCAGGTGTTACAATAAGTGCTTTCTTTACATTTAACAAATTTAACATTTTTACTATTTCCTTAGTTTTAGGCTTAGGTAATTCAAGATTGTCTAAAACTATTATTGAATCATCATCAACTTTTGAAGAAAAAGCAGATTTTAATGCAACTTTTCTCATGGATTTAGGAACTGAAATTCTATAATCTCTGGGTTTTGGAGCAAATACTACTCCACCATGTATCCATTGAGGTGCTCTGATGGATCCTTGTCTTGCTCTGCCTGTTCCTTTTTGTCTCCATGGCTTAATCCCACCACCTGATACATCTGATCTAGTTTTCGTAGATTGAGTACCTTGTCTTTTATTTGCAAGTAAAGCAACAACTACTTGATGCATTGCATATTTATTAATTTTCACACCAAAAATATTGTCAGGTAGCTCTATTTCTCCTACTCTACTACCTTCTTTATTAAAAACTCCAACTATTGGCATTAGATATCCTCCTTTCTCTATTTTGCTTTTACTGTACTCCTGATTACAACTAATCCTTTGTTTGGTCCTGGTATTCCACCTCTAATCAATAATAAGTTTTTTTCTTCTATAACTTTTGCAACCATTACATTTAATAAAGTAGTATGCTTATTTCCCATGTGACCAGGCATTTTTCTGTTTTTAAATGTCCTTGAAGGATCTGATGATGCACCTTGCGATCCTACTGCTCTGTGAAATTTAGAGCCGTGACTCATAGGTCCTCTATGAGCTCCCCATCTTTTAATTGAGCCTTGATATCCTTTACCCTTTGATATACCTGAAATATCAATTTTTTCACCTTGTTCAAATATATTTACTTTTATTTCATTTCCAACTTCAAGAGAAGAAGTATCATCTAGTCTAAATTCTCTGATGAATCTCCTATTTTGTACATTAGCTTTTTTAAAATGACCAGCAAGTGGTTTATTGACAAGTTTTTCTCTTATTTCCCCAAAGCCTACTTGAATAGATTCATATCCATCTCTTTCTATTGTCTTCTTTTGGAGTACTACGCAAGGTCCTGCTTCAACTACAGTTACTGGTACAACTTTGCCTTCGTCATTGAATATTTGAGTCATACCAAGCTTTTTACCTAAAATTGCTTTTTTCATGTTCCACCTCCATCCTTTATTGATTACTATGTAATCAATAAAGATATTTTTATAATTTTATTTCAATATCAACACCTGATGGCAAATCTAATTTCATTAAAGCTTCTACAGTTTTTGGTGTCGGATTTATAATATCTATCAATCTTTTATGTGTTCTTATCTCAAACTGCTCTCTTGAGTCCTTATATTTATGGACTGCTCTTAAAATAGTGATTACCTCTTTTTGAGTTGGTAGTGGCACAGGACCTGCTACTTTAGCTCCAGTATTTTTAGCGGTTTCAACAATTTTCTCGGCAGACTGATCAAGCACTGCATGATCAAAAGCCTTTAATCTAATTCTAATTTTTTGTTTTGTCATTTATTTTCCCTCCTTTTCATGCAAGTAGCGTACTATAAACTACAGCAAAAAGGTTAAAACACTGTGCCGTGTGTTTCTTTTTACAAAAAACATCTTCATTTGCTAAGTTCTTAGACCTAGCTGCTCAGTCAAGAATTACCCGAAATGATCGGCAACCTCTTACCTCATAGCTGTTTTATTCATAACCATTAGATTATACACTACAAATATGACATTTTCAATAAGAATTAATAGTAATTTTTAAACGAATTCCAGTAAATACTCTTTACTGGAATTTTCCCATTAAATTAATCTAGTATAGAAGTAACAACTCCAGAACCTACGGTCCTTCCGCCTTCTCTTATTGCAAACCTCAGTTCCTTATCCATTGCTACTGGTGCTATTAATTCCACTGTCATATCTATGTGGTCTCCTGGCATTACCATCTCTACTCCTTCTGGTAGCTTTATTGACCCTGTTAC
>WQUF01000414.1 GCA_009785875.1 Oscillospiraceae bacterium
CTTCACTGTGCAAAAGGGCTTGAATTTCCAGTTGTCTTCATGGTAGGAATGGAAGACGGCTTATTTCCTGGATTTCAAAGCTTTGAAAAAGATTCTGAAATGGAAGAATCCAGAAGGCTTTGCTATGTTGGTATCACTCGTGCAAAGGAAAGGCTTTATCTCACCCGAGCTGAAAACAGGATGTATTTTGGAAGGGTTGAGAGCTTTTCACCATCGATTTTTTTAAAAGAGATATCAGAAGATCTAATAGAGAATTTAAATGAGAGACCAAAACCTCATAAGGTGTTGAATTCTGCAATAAATATGAATGTAAATTACTCGAATGATTTCTCTTTTTTTGAAGACACCACCAAAACAAAGGATGAAGTGAGACAAAATTCTCCAAAAGACTTTGTCGTGCTTAAAAAAGTGTTTCACGATAAATTCGGAGAGGGGATGATAGTATCTGTAAATGGAGAAGGGGATGAAAAGAAGATCACTGTAGCATTTGATAACATGGGAGTAAAGAAACTTTCTATAAAAACGGCACCTATAAAATTGATAAATTAATTTGATGGGAGATTTTTAATGGACTATGAAAATGAAATCAGAGACTTAGTAAAAAAACTTAATGATCATGCTTTTAATTATTATGTGTTGGATAATCCCACTATTTCGGATAAAGAATATGATGAATTATATAACGAGCTTTTAGAAAAAGAAAAAACTTATAATTACATACTTAAAGATTCACCTACTCAAAGAGTTGGAGATACTATTTTAACAAAATTCAGCAAACACACACACCTTGGCAGGTTATGGAGCCTGGATAAAGGTCAGACTATGGAAGAAATAAAGGATTGGCATGTTAAAAATGTAAAATTTGTTGAAGAATATAACGCATCCGGAGCAGAAAAACTTCCACCTCCTACATATATTATAACAAAAAAGTTTGATGGACTCACCATAAATTTAAACTATGAAGATGGCATCTTAAAAACTGCAACATCTAGAGGAAATGGTGAAATTGGTGAGGATATAACCTATCAAGTTAAGACAATAAAAAATATTCCAACAGAAGTTTCAGAAAAGTCAAGCTTTGAAATCCATGGCGAAGCTGTTATGACAAAAGAAGCATTTGATAACTACAACAAAAATGCTGAAGTTCCATTAAAGAATATGAGAAATGGAGCTGCTGGTGCTTTAAGGAATCTGGATTTAAAAGAAACTGCAAAAAGGAATCTAAGCGCATTTTTTTATGATGTTGGTTATTATTCTGGAGGAATAAAATTTGGTTCATATAGAGAGATGATGGAGTTCATTAAATCAAATGGATTTCCAGTGGATGATTATTTTTATTACACAGAGGATTTTAAAGATATTGAAGAGCAATTAAAGCATATAGAGGATATTAAACCTGACCTTAATTTTGACATCGATGGAGCCGTTATTGCAATAGACGATATAAAAACTAGAGATGCCATGGGGTTTACGATTAAATTTCCTAAATGGGCTATTGCTTATAAATTTAAAGCAGAGGAGACCACAACGAAGGTTTTAGATGTTGAGTGGAATGTAGGGAGGAGCGGAAGGGTTTCGCCAACTGCAATCCTTGAGCCGGTTGACCTTGCAGGTGCCATAGTAAAGAGAGCGACTTTAAACAATTTAGATGATATCAAAAGAAAAGGTGTGCGAATTTTTTCCAATGTATTTGTAAGAAGGAGCAACGATGTAATACCTGAAATAATGGGAACAACTGACGAGGATTTAGAATATACTAAAGAGATAGTTCCACCTGAAGTATGTCCATATTGTGGAACAAAATTGATTTTAGACGGTGCTCATCTGTTTTGCGATAATTCATTAAGCTGTACTCCTCAACTTGTAAAGAGCATAGTCCATTTTTCCTCAAGGGATGCCATGAACATCGAAGGTTTAAATGAGAAAACTGCAGAACAACTGGTTACAACGCTAAATATAAAAAATATAGCTGATCTTTATAAAATTAAAAAGGATGAACTTTTAACTTTAGATAAATTTGCGGAGAAAAAGGCAGATAAATTGTTTCTTGCTATTGAGAACTCCAAGAAGGTGAAATTATCTTCTTTTATTTATTCTCTTGGGATTCCTAATGTAGGGCTTAAAACTGCAAGGGATCTCTCTAAAAGATTTAAAAGCTTAGACAATATCATAAGTGCAGATGAAGAAGAATTCTTGACTGTAAGCGACATTGGCTCGGTGGTTTCAAAAAACATCGTGGATTTCTTTAAAAGCGATGAGATAAAATCCACTCTAGATTTGTTTAAGACTTTAGGCATTGAATTTATCGATGAACAAGGTTTAGAAAAGATGAGCATATTTACCAATAAAAATGTAGTGGTAACGGGGAGATTAAGCAAATACACAAGAAGCGGGATAAAGGAAAAATTAGAAGGCTTAGGAGCAAATGTTACTGAAAGTGTGAGCAAAAAAACTGATTACGTCATCTTTGGAGAGGATGCAGGATCTAAACTTGAAAAAGCAAATAAACTCTCTGTAAAAGCAATTTCTGAAGATGAATTTGAAAAACTAATCAATGAATAAGGAGATTTTTATGGATTTGACTTTAAATAAAATAAAACAACTTGCGGATTTATCAAAGTTAAAATTTAATGAAGATGAATTGAATGAATTATATGATCAGATTAAAAAAATTGTGGACTTTAAATATATAGTAAAATTATCCAGCTTAGATTTAGATGATGCTCCTATCTGCATAAATCCTATTCCTATTGAAAATTTCATGAGGGATGATACAGTGCTTAATGAATTTAAACTGGAAGATGCGCTTTTAAATGCACCTGAAAGAATAGAAGAATACTTTGTTGTTCCAAGAATTGTGGAATGATTTGGAGGCTAATACATGGAAATACACAGACTTTCTGGATATGAAATAAGTAAAAAGATTAAAAATAGAGAACTCACCTGTGAAGAGGTCATCTCTCATTTTATAAAAAGGATAAAGGATGTAGATAAAAAAATAAATGCATTTATACATCTCGATGATACCTTCTCCATGGAGAGAGCTAAGGAAATAGATAAAAAGGTTTTAAATGGTGAAAAATTAGGTGTCCTGTGTGGGGTTCCTATTGGATTAAAAGATAATATAAATTATAGAGGCTTAAGGACAACATGTGGGTCCAAGATATTAGAAAATTTTATATCTCCTTATAGTGCTACTGTTGTGGATAAAATTTTAAAAGAAGATGGCATCATAATGGGGAAATTAAATATGGACGAATTTGCTATGGGTTCATATAATAAAACAAGTTATTTTGGACCTGTTAGAAATCCTTGGAATTTAAATAAAGTATCAGGGGGATC
>WQUF01000415.1 GCA_009785875.1 Oscillospiraceae bacterium
AGTATATGAGCGGTATTATAAAGGAAAAGAGCGCAAAGTCCACTTAGTAGTAATATACACAGGTGAAGTAGAGTCGGCTCCAAACCATATAGATATGGGATTCATGCAATTAAGTTTTACACAAGTATTTTTATCAAAATTTGATGGAAATAAGATGTATGACGAAATAAGATTTAAGATTGAAAATAACATGAGGTTGTCTGAAGAAGATGCAATGCGCTTGGTAATATTGCCACTTACAGGTAAAAAAATTAACAAAGAAGATTTAATAGAAAAATCGATAACTTTAGCAAAAGAGATTAAAGATGAAAAAACACAAAATTTTGTACTCACTGGGATTATTGCGTTAACAGCTAAATTTATAACTGACAATACTTCAAAAAAAATAAGGGAGTGGATGAAGATGACAAAGGTAGAGAAATTATACAGAGAAGAATTTGAGGAAGAGTTTAAGGAAAAACTTAAAGAAAAAGATGAAGAAATTAATAAACTTAAAGAAGAAAAAATAGAGGCCGTTAATAAAATAACTAAAGAAAAAGATGAAGAAAAAATAGAGGCTATCAATAAAACAGCTAAAGAGACAGAACAGAAAAGGAATAAAGAAATTGCTACTAATATGCTAAGAAAAGGCATGGAAATTATTGATATAATGGAGCTTAGTGGTTTACAAAAAGCTGAAATACTAGATCTTAGAAAAGCATTAGCATTATAAACCCAAAAGCAAGAATCAAGAAATTAATAATGAAAAATATTCTGTGAACAGTATAGATGCTAATGAACTAAAGTAGCAATCTTTACTGTTTGTTTTTGGTTTATTTTTTTAGAAATTATTAAAAAAAATAGGTGTAAAGGTATTGCATTAAAAAAAATAGTAGTATATAATGTAGTTAAAGAATTTCGAAACCGGTTTCGAACAAGCTAACTCGAAACCGATTTCGTAAGTGAGCTTTATTTTATTTACTTAAATTATTTTGAAAGGTGGCAAATAATGAAAAAGTTAAAATTCTTTCTAAGCACTTTTATAGCTTCAGCGTTATCATTATCTTTACTTGCTAGCTGTGGATCAGGTACTGCAAATAATAGTACAACCACTCAAGCGCCAGCAACTACTACAACAACAACTACTCAAGCAGCAGCAACAACAACTACTCAAGCACCAAACACTACTGCGGCAGCAAATGATCCTCTTATGGATCCAACTGGTACACTATCTCCAGATAAACCAATTACAATTTCCTTAGTCACAATTACATCCAAACCAGTACCAGCTGCAGACAACAAAATTGCTAAATTGTTAAAAGACAAGCTTGGTGTTACTTTAACTTACGATATCGTTAATTCAGATAGTCAGGATCAGAAGATAGGAACTTTGCTTGCAGGCGGTCAATATCCTGATCTTATCGGAACTGGTGACAATCAATTTCGTCTTTTAAAAGGTGGAGCTTTCATAAAATTGGATGATATGCTAGCAACAGGCAAGTATCAAAACTTAGTAAATCATATACAGCCAGTTTTAAAGAGAGTGAGCTGGGCTGGTTCAGATGGAGTAGCTCCTGGAGTTTATATTTTCCCAAATTATAACCGTTTCTATGGTCAAGTTCAAGCTGGTCAATATTATGGTCCAGGTTTCTTCATTCAAAAGCGCGTACTTGAAGATGCAGGATATCCTGATTTAAGCAATATGACTCTTGATAAGTATTTTTCACTTATTGAAAACTATTTAGCTAAAAATCCAGAAACAAACGGCGTTAAAAATATTGGTTTCACGATGCTTGACTCTGCTGGACACGAATGGGGCTTAACTAACCCACCAGCACTCTTAGCTGGAAGTCCAAACAATGGTGGCGTTATCGTCGATAAAAATAATGTAGCTACAATTTATGCAGATAAGGACATCGCAAAGACATATTTCCAGAAACTTAACGAAGAATATGCTAAAGGCGTTGTTGACCCTGAAGCATTTTCACAAACTAATGACCAATATGCTGCTAAAATTGCAACAGGTGCTGTACTTGGTATGCATGATCAGGCTTGGAATTTTGGATCAGCAACAGATTCACTTAGAGCAGCTGGTAAAGATAATATGACATATGTTGCACTTATGCCTGTATACGATGGTGCTACTCCATATTATCAAGACCGTGCTGTTATGAACCTTCAACAAGGTTATGGAATTTCTAAATCATGTAAGAATCCTGAAGTAGTGCTTCAATTCTTAAATGTAATGATGAGCGAAGCTTGGCAAAAAGTTTTTGAATGGGGTATTCAAGGTGAAGATTACATGGTTGATGCTAATGGTATGTACTATAGAACTGATCAACAAAGAGCAAACGCAAAAGACCTTACTTGGAAAGCAAGCAATAAATTAGAAGCTTTCTATGATCAAATGGCTAAATACCAAGGCACATTCCCTGATGGAAATGCTGATAGTCCAGATAATCAACCATCTGAATTCTTTGCATCACTTACTGCATATGATCAAGCTTTCTTGAAAGCATATAACAAGCAAACATGGTGTCAATTTTTAAACCCTGCACCAGACAACCCAGTTTACTATCCATGCTGGAATATACCTCTTTCAGATGCTGCTAATGAAGCTAATCAGCAGATGACCGATACTGGAACACAGTATCTTCCAAAAGCTATAACTGATACAACAGCTAATTTTGAGGCAAATTGGCAGGCTTATATAGATGCTCTTCATAAGATAGATATTAAGACATATGAAGATGAAATAAATGCTGGTATCAAACAACGTATAGCTGACTGGCAGTAAATTTTAAAAACGAAAAGATAAATATGGGGCATAAAAATGCCCCAATTTTTCTAAATTTTTTAGGGGGGTGTTAGGTTGGTAAAAAATATTAAATTAGCAGAACCAATAGAATTTAAAAAGAAGACAAGCTTTTGGACTACTCTTAAAAAACAACGAGCTTTGGTCATAATGAGCATACCATTGTTATTATATCAGATTTTATTTAAGTATGTTCCGATTTATGGATGGGCAATTGCATTTAAGAACTATAAACCAGGTTTACTCTCTATGTGGCAGCAACCTTGGGTGGGATTTGATAACTTTGTCAAGCTGTTTACTGGTCCCGTCACAGGTGTGCGTTTCAGAAATGATATTGTTAATACTTTAGGGCAGAGCATATTGACCCTTATCCTTTCAACTATACTTGCAATTGTGCTTTCGCTTTTATTAAACGAGTTGAAAAATGTTCCGTTTAAGCGAGTAATTCAAAATATCACCTATTTGCCACACTTTTTAAGCTGGATTATCGTAGCTGGAATTGTTTCAGTAGCTTTAGCAAATGATGGGTTTATAAATCAGATCCTCA
>WQUF01000416.1 GCA_009785875.1 Oscillospiraceae bacterium
TATTTTCAATCTTTTTATAAACTGCGAAAACATGAGAAATATACTCGTAAATAACTAGATTATTTTTGAGATAACAGATACTCAATCTTCTAGTGAAATGTAAAGAGGGATATGATAAATTTTTCCCCGTAAACAATTATAGGCGGATTATAATTACCATATTAGACGAATCAATATCAATAAGCCTAATACATGGGCAGAACTTGATGATATTATTTCAAAGATGAATGATAAACCATACGTTGAAGATTTTTCACGCTACCAATTAGAGCGTGAACTTATTGATTTTGAAGAGGTATAAAGAATAGATTATGCTTTTGATACTATTATTAAAAATCCGCATCCTAGGGTATAAATTTTGCATTTCTTTCGAACCCCAAAATAAGTTACAACCACACCCATTAAGTCTTATCAATAACCTCTTAATTTTAAATATTTAATCTAATTAAAACTAACCCATTTATTTTACTAAAACACAATTAAGCCTCATCTTTTAATCTTTTAAAAAATAGGCTAAGCCTTTAGTACCAATATCCCCATTGTAATGATTCTCTCTAAACTCATTTTACCTCTTTTGAGTCAAATTTTTCTATTATCACCTCCCTATGGATAAAATTCATCAGGCTAATTTGATTATATCGTTGAATTCTGTTGATAATACCTTGTTTAAAGTCTCTTGCTTTAAAAATCCACGTCTGATATACTGTGCCATGTCTTTCTCGTTAACGCTTACCTTAAAATATGAGTTTATGCTGTTCTTCTTCATCGTAACAAATTTCAAAGCATATTCTCTCCTCATTGCTGCTATTCCTATAAATGTTCCCTCTACAGCTTGAAATGCCACCTTTATAGTGATATTAGTAAATGCAGGTACTATATCTCTTGTCCTCTTTGTCTTCTCTTCCCATGTCTCACCTGATGAAGGCCCTTCCAGCATCCTGTTCACCATCATAACGTTATTTATCTCGCTGCCTAAACCATTTATTATTATCTCCTGAGTCTTATGATCCTTCTGAGATAAAAGCCTCGCTATTCCTAAATTCATGTACTTTTGCTTCACTAATTCCATTCCTTTAGGGCAAAGATATTTAAGCTCTATATAATTACTGGCCGTAGTCTTCGAGATCCCAGCTTGCTTTGCTATGACAGAAGCGACGTTTATTTCTCCTCGACTACTTTTATTTTTAGTTAAAATACTTTCTAAAGTAAGTATAGACTGGATTTTATCCTGCAAAGACAAATTGCGATATTTCATGTTGGTGGATATTATGAGTCCCTGTATCAAATTTGGATCAGTAGAGCTATCAAGCAATATGCAAGGTACTTTAAAAAAACGCATATCTTCACTTTCAGCATATAGACTCCTTAAAGCAAGAAGCCTGCTTCTTCCAGATAAAACGATATATTTATCAGAATCTTCTTGTTTCATGACGATGAGCGGATTTATAACGCCAAACTGATCCAGCGAACTTGCTAAATCTAAGAATTCTTCATTATTAGGAAGAGCAAAGAAATTGACAGATTCATCAACTTCGACTAACTTATCGAGATCGATATCATCTACTGTCTTTGAAAATATTAATTGATTACCCATTAAATTACTTCTGATCTCAGCGTTATCCTTCATCTCCTGAAAATTTATAGCCTTCTCTAAATCTATCTCTTTAACTTCTCTTTTAAACACTGGCTTCTTTGCAAGCTGTGTTCTCTTTTCTATATCTTGATTACTTTGTAAAAAGATGGCAGCTAATATAATTTATACTTCTCAGCATCTCTAATAGTCATAAAAATCATTTCTTCATAAACATCGAAATAATCAGAGTATATAGGACAGAAAATACTGTTGAACATTATGACCTCTTCTCTCATACTCTGATCTTTATACTTTTGTAGTTTTCCAGGTTTTAAATGCTCTTTTCCGCAGTAAGGGCAAATTAGTCCATATATTTCACCGTTAGTGCCAATCCCCTTTACCTGAAACCAACCATCAACTGGTATATATGCAACTATTCCTCGTTCAGTTATACGTTTTTCTAATAATAATTTGTATGCCATTTTTTAAACCTCCCTTATAAAATCTCGAACTATTTTACGAAATGCCCAATCAAACCATTTTTCTGATTTTTCTTTCCCAAATCTTTTTCCCATTTCTTTACTTATCAGTCCAATACAAATTACTATTGTGATTTCCCCTCTACTTAGTGGTTTACCTTCAATTTCAAATTCTGGTTGTATGACACTACTAAAATAACCACTTACTTTTAGGTTCGTTAAAAACTTTCTCAATATATTTTCGGTCATTTTAACACTAATTTCTTTAGGCTGAATGCCAATATATGCTCCACCACAAGAACTACATTTGCACTCTGAAGGATTCTCTTCCAACATAATTGCATCAATACATGCTTTTGGGATATCTTTACTTCCATTAAAATATTCTGGTGCAATACATTTCCTTAAGTCATGATCGAATCTATAAAACAACAAAGTAAATTCTAAATCTTCAGAAATAGGACAATTATTCCATTCTTCATCAAAAGCATCAAATAATACCGAAACAGTATTTCCTCCGATTGGCACAATATCACTAGCAACACTTTTTATAATTTTTAATATTCTATTATTCATAAAACCCTCCAAACCGAAAAATCTTTTTGACTTTAGAGCACAAATTGTACTCGGTTTTTTATAACTTGAGACTAAGAAGACTAATGTTTATAAAATCAGATACTTAATATTAGTATACTAATCCTTTGTAAAGCTTAAAACAGTAACAAAACTTATGAGTACTTTGGCTTAATATCAATGTTTATTCGTATTTTAGTTGAATTACTTTTAAGCTTTACAGGACACTATCTTATTCAATATAGCAATTTGTGCACAGCCCCTATACTTCTTAATTTGACCTATACTTAGATAAGCATTATTCTAGTTTATTTCCATTTAGATGTTTATCAAGTACATTTCAGAAAGGCAGACTCCTCTCACTTTTTGTGTTGATTCCCCCTACCCACTTTATTCATTCACCCGATCAATCCTAAATACTTTGTCAAACAATTCCTGTGCTTTAGGCGAATTTACAGCAGCTTCAAAGTACTCTTTAAACTGAACCAAAACATCCAAAGCTTCACCAACATCTCCACCTGTAACATGATCTGCAGCCTCCGTAAGTTTGTTTTCCGAAGCAAACTCTGAAAATGCTATTACTTTATCACAGAAACCATAATACATTTCTGAAAGCCCTTTTTTCTCTTCCTCTTCTTCGGTTTCAGATTCAGAAATCTCAGTTTCATCTTGCACCGTAATAAACTCCTTCTCAAATTCCTCATCGTCATCA
>WQUF01000417.1 GCA_009785875.1 Oscillospiraceae bacterium
TTGATAAAATGTTATTAAGTTCTAAATTAAATAAAAATGTATTTTCATCTGAATTTTATCCACCTATAGTTTGGGAAAAAGTGAATAGTTTATTTATTCAAGGGAGACTGGAAGCTAAATTTTCTACATATGGAATTTTTGATGAAGCAGAGCGCAGGATAATTAAATGGGGTAGGTTGGAAGAAAATTACCCAATCGAATTGGTTAAAATTGAAGCATCGTCTAAGTTTCAAAAAATAGAGCATAAGCATTATTTAGGAAGTATTTTATCATTAGGTATTAAAAGGGAAAAAATAGGAGATTTAATTGTTCAAGGTGATTGTTGCTATTTTCCCACGTTTTTAAATATAATTGAATTTCTTAAATTAAATTTGCTTCAAATAAATAAAGTACCTTGTAATATCAATATAGTTGATAAGACTTTTTTACCTGAGGTGAATTTTGAAGATGTTATAATCGATATAAGTTCTTATAGATTAGATGCAATTGTAGGTAGCTTATGTAGAGTGTCCAGAAGCGCATCGGAGGAGATCATAAGAAAAGGGTTTGTGCAAATTAACTTTCTTATATGTCTAGAAAAAAATAAAAATATAAACTTTGGGGATATAATTACTATTAAAAAATTAGGGAAATTTAAAATGTTTGAGCTTATAAAAATAACTAAAAGTAAAAGGCTAAAAGTGTTATTTAAAAAATACAGTTAATTCTAAAATATATACAAAATATATACATACATAAATTTATTAAGAGGTGGTTTTTGTGAAGATTACTCCAAGCGATATAACAAACAAAACGTTTAAAAAATCAATAAGAGGTTATGATGCCGATGAAGTAGATGAATTCCTGGATCTAATCGTTAAAGATTATGAAAGTCTATATAGAGATAATTCATCGCTGAAAGAAAAGATTGATTCTCTATCAGATCAACTGGAAAGATTTCTTAAGATGGAAAATACTATTCAAAATACCCTTGTATTAGCTCAAGATGCATCTGAAAATGCTAAACAGGCTGCTCAAAGGGAAGCTGATTTGATTTTGAAAACTGCACAGGATACAGCAAGAAAAACTATAGATACTTCGCAACAAAAAGCTATGATGATCTCCAGAGACTATGAAACGATCAAGCAGGATTTTTTTAAATTTAAAGCTTCGTATAGGAATTTTATGACATCTCAACTAGAGCTTTTTAATTCTATGGAAAAAGAAATGAATAGAAATTATGACGCACTGGAAAGAAATTCAAACGCTAATAATATATATAATTACGTTGAAGGAGGGTTTAAGCCAGCTGATGTAGTTAAGGACGCTGCAAATAGCGAACCTGTTGGTTCTTTTATATCTGATAATTTAGATAAGAATGATGATGATTATATGTATCGAGGTCAAAATTATATTTCGAAAAACAATGATATGTTTTTTCAGAACCTTCAAAATGCCGATAAAAAGGCAACTAATGAGAAAGATGAGATGTGGAGTAACTTAGAAAGCATAAACAAACCTGGAAGCATATCAAATGATATATATTCTAATAGTAAAGATGATTCTGATATCAGTACATATAAAGATTTTCAATATACAAATTATAACAGCATAGACTCTAATAATGATATTGATAAGAAAGTTAATATTAAAGATATTTTGCCTGGAAATAATATCTATCCAATGACCAAACTTGATAATATAGATGAAGATGAGCTCACCAATGTTAAAGATGATAACGATGATATAAAGAGTTTTGAAGCATAATAAAATGGAGAATACAATTTGTTCCCACATGCGTGGGAGTAAATATTAACCTCACTTTTTTAACCTATTCAGTGAGGTTTTTTCATCGTGCTAGGAGGGAATATTTATAGAATATCAATGCAAAACAGAGGATAAAGATAAGAGATTAGACGTGATCCTTTTGGAAATATTGAAAGATAAATCTAGAAGTTTCATACAAAATATTATCTTAAATGGAGAAGTTTCAGTAAATGATAAAAATAAAAAACAAAGCTATAAAATAAAAGAAAACGACATCATAAAATTGAATATAAAAGATCCAGTTCCATTGTCCATTAAAAAAGAAGATATAAGCTTAGATATTTTATATGAAGATCAGAGCATAATCGTGATAAATAAAGCTCAAGGAATGGTTGTACATCCTGCTCCAGGAAATTATGAGAAAACTTTAGTTAATGCTATTTTAAATCACTGCGACCTGAGCGGAATAAATGGGGTTTTAAGGCCTGGGATCGTGCATAGAATCGATAAAGATACATCTGGTGTCATCGTTGTCGCTAAAAACGATTTAGCCCATGTTAAATTGTCAAAGCAGTTTAAAGATCATACAATAAATAGAAAGTATATAGCTCTTGTTGAAGGAGTAATAAAGGAAAGCTCTGGGGAAATAGATAAACCAATAGGCAGGAACAGCAAAATCCGAACTCAAATGGCAGTTTGTGAAGGTGGAAGGCATGCTATAACTCATTACAAGGTACTTAAGAGATTTGATAATAATACGCTGGTTGAATGCACCTTGGAGACAGGAAGGACTCATCAGATAAGGGTGCATTTTAGCAGCATTGGTCACCCTGTAGTTGGGGATTTAGTCTATGGATATAAAAAACAGAAATTTAAATTAAATGGTCAGTTGCTTCACGCTAAGACTTTGGGATTTAACCATCCTGAAAATGATGAATATGTGGAATTTAGCTCGGAGCTTCCTGAATATTTTTTGAGAGTGGTAGAAATTCTAGGAGCTGGAGCAAAAAATCTCTAAATATAATTAAAAAAGACACTATTTCCGCATAGTGCCTTTATTTTATAGCCTTGAGTTTTGCAATATCTATTAAATTTCTCCCTGATACTTGTTCTACAAGATTTAAACCGCTTTTTAAATCTTCTATTGAATCAGATAGGTCAACAAAATTTTTATTGATGTCTTTAGTCATAGATCCTATTAGCGTTTCTATGGACTTCATGTATCCAGATATATTAGCCACATCCATATTTAATTTATCATTTTCAGCTTTACGTATCTCAGAATTATGCATTAAAGCACTGATGAATTGGCTATTCTCAGTTTGACCGATTTTTATATATTTAATATCGTCCTTTACCTCAGCAATATCTGATTTTAGTTCAGTTACTTCAGACTTTAATTTATTAATGCTAGATTGCGTTTTCTTAGAATTGTTTTTTAATTGTTTGATATCTTTTTTCACGTCAGTCATATCTTGTTTCATGTCAGTCATATCTTGTTTCATGTTAGTCATATCTTGTTTCATGTTAGTCATATCTTGTTTCATGTTAGTCATATCTTGTTTCATGTTAGTCATATCTTGTTTC
>WQUF01000418.1 GCA_009785875.1 Oscillospiraceae bacterium
ACATTCCACACAGTTAATATAAAACTTCCTTGCGTGTCTTCCCTGCTGCGTGGTCTTCTTCTTTACATTCCACACAGTTAATATAAAACCCCATTTTCAAAATTCTAAATTTCGCCATTCTCAATGCTTTCATAGATCAATCTTATATATAATATGATTTTTATGCAGCGAATGTGAGGTCATGTTTTTTATGATTTTTTTAAATTGTTATATAAGTATTACTACATCTAGTTTTTGACCATTTTATTAAAAAATCAATCCGCTGCAAATATCATTTTAAACTATATAATCAATTAATCCCTTAGTAATTCCTAAAACTTCCTTTTTAAAAATCCTTTTATATTCTAATTCATAAATATAAACAGAATCTTCACTTCTGTCAATTATTTTTTCCAATTCCTTTAAACATTTATTAAACTTACCTTGGCTAATCTCACCTTCAAATACTGAGTTTTGAACCCAAGTTAAATATTTTTTTAAATGTTTTCTAACCTTGTTGACTCTTTCTTCAGAAATATCATATGTTAAAATTAAATACATGGTTACCACCAAGCTTTTAGAGGTTTATAAATTTCATCATCAATGCAATGCTTAATTATTTTATAGCATTCAATCCCAATCAAACTTCTATAGCTTACCTTTCTATTTAGTGTTCTATGCTTTATTGTAGTCTCAAGCTTTTCATTAAATTCACTTAAAAATTTTCTCCTGCCATCTTCGTTTAAACGACATATTCCTTCATAAACATCAAAATCATCTATATTGAGTATTCTTTTGTTTATAAGCTTGAAAATCACGGAGTCCCCTATTAATGGTTTAAAAATCTCAGCAATATCAAGGCTTAAAGAGAATCTTTTTGTTGATGGTTCATGCAAAAAACTGATTGTAGGATCTAAGCCTGTTTTATATATTTCTGAAAGAGTAGTTGTATAAATCAATGAATTTGAAAACGAAATCAATGCATTTATAGGATCTTTGGGAGGTCTTTTTTCTCTCTTCTCAAAATAGAATTCCTCTTTCAAAAATTCATTAAAACTTGAATAATAATACTTATGAATTCTTCCTTCACATCCCATGACTTCTTCAATGGATTTACATGAATCTACTTTTTCTCTTTCTACTAAAATTTTTGTAATGTAATCACCCATTTTTGAACCATAATTTCTCATATTTCTTACAATATGATGAGTTGCACTATCTACAAAACATTTAGCTAAATATAACCTATCAGAAAAAACATTATATTTCATAGCTTGTTTAACAACTAAAAATCCAGAGACATTCTTTTTTCTAGGGTAAAAACTTCCGTTATAAAATCCATAGTAATTATAGAAATGGATGAGTACTCCACTTTTTGCGATATAGTCTATTGCTCTTGTATTGAAATCCACTTCTCCATATAAATGTAAACTTTCTACATTTTCAATAGGGATGCTCTTCTTTTCACCGCTTTCTTTTTCAATGTAAATTGTATTATCTTTGCGCATCATTCTTCCGCTGCTCATTAAGAAAAAATCTCTATTCATGATCCACCTCTTTAGAAAAACAAAACTCGTAATAAGAGCATTTAGTGCATATACTTTGCTTTTTTATTTTAGGCGAATTATCTTGTTTTTTTATGTTATCAATTTTTTCCAAAACAGAGATAATTTCTTCTTCATCATCTTTTGATAAAGCTACATTTTCTACTTTTCTTTCTTTCAAATAGTGGATGCTTCCTTCTTTATCAATACCGGATCTCTTTAGATAAAACAGATAATACTTCAGCTGCATAATTGATGCTTCCTTCATGCTTGAAGTGATCTTAAATTCTTTAACTAAGTCATTTAAAATATCGACTTTTATATCTTCAAGTTGCACCTCTTTACCTTGCTCTCTTTCATGGCTATATTCATGGGCCACTTTTCCTTGCAATACTCTATCAGAATTATTTTCAAAGCCAATACCCTTAGAAAATAACCACAACTTGCGGATACAAACATAGTAGTAATAAAATTCAATACCAGTAACCCAGTTTATTTCTGTCAAATCGTTCATCAACATTAACTCCATAATAATATTTTAAAGGCCTTTAATCCACATAGTTAATATAATAATACGAGGTTGAGATTGATAATGATATTAATATTTTAATCAATATTCATATTTTTCCCATTAAAAATTAGCCCATATTCACTTGTATAATTTGCACCTATCACATAATAAAACCCACTCAAATCTGGAACAAATGTGATTCTATTGTCATTCTTCACAGCGTTATCAACCTGTTTACTCATGATGCTTATTGTTAATTTCTTTATATCAGTCAATAATTCATATTTTCTCTTTTTAATCTCATCTTTTCTATCTTTAGTTGCCTTCTCCCATTCTTTTGTAAGATCATTATAATCTTCAAACAATTTAAAATTTTTGTCATACAAATCTTTAGGTATAACGGTATAATTATCAACATCCCTAAGCAATTTTTGTGCTTCTTTTGAGCTTATATCATAATCTATCATATTATCTAAAAAGCTTAGACCATTATCAAAGTTCTTCAAATACTCAGTGCCTCTTAGATTTTCGCGAGAATACAACCTATCTACCATTTCAACTTTTGCTTTTTCATCTATAGTTTTATCATCAAATTCTAATAGCATCTCATAGCTTTTTTCAGCAATTTCTTTATCGTATATGTAACTAATCCCTGAAGCCTTTTTATACACAAAAACATTTGCTAAACCACTTGAATCAGAATATATTCTAGACCTAAAACACCTTCCAAATCTTTGAAAAAGGCTGTCTAAGCTTGAATTCTCAGTAAAAAGCATATCGAAATCCACATCTAGTGAAGCTTCTACAATCTGTGTTGTAACCCAAATACCAGGAGTCTTATCTCTATTTTTATCATTTAGAGCAAATTTTAGTACATCTCTTTCCTTATTCGCTCTATCTTCTTGAATAAATCTAGAATGTAAAAGATTCACATCTAAATTTTTATCCTTTAATTTATCATACATCTCTATTGCTTTATTCACAGTGTTTACAATAACAAGAATTTTTTTAGTTTTACCGCATTCTTTTATAAAATCTACATCTTCTTCAATATCCTTATCCTTAAGTGAGATCTTGTGCCTTATAGCATCAGATAGAAAACTTTTTACTTCAATATTAATGCCTCTTTTTTTTAGCTCTTCCGTATAAATCTTGGGAAGAGTTGCAGTCATTACCAAAAATTTTCCACCGATATCGTTTATCATCTGTAGAGCCTTTATTATAACAGCAGCGCACTCAGGAGAATACGCCTGAATTTCATCTATTATAATTTTAGTATATGCAAATGTAGCATAAAA
>WQUF01000419.1 GCA_009785875.1 Oscillospiraceae bacterium
GATAGTTTTATCTTGATTATCATCTTCAATAGCATATTTTTTATAAAATTTAGTTTCCTCAATAGATGGATTAACTGGTGTAAAATTTACAGGTGTACCAGCATTCACATACTCGCACCATTTTTTAATGATATTATCCGGATCATAAAAACTCCAATCTTTATCGGAGCGAAAAGAAAAACTGTATAACTTACCTGTTTCAAAATCAACATAAGCACTTATATAAATCTTATATCCATTGGAATAAAAAGTTCCTGAATTAGTTTCAATCTTCCAAACGTCAACGGTTTTTTCTGGCCTTAAAAAATCTAAAGCAGTAAAAAGCCTGATATCATACGACTTAAATTCCGAGTCAAATGCAAATTGTGGAATTATACTTTCTTTTTGCAGCACCAAGAATTCTTTTTTTAAATTCTCAATTGTTTTTTTCTTTGCATCATCATTAACTAGAGCATCATTAAAATTTGCAATAAGCGCATAAGCCTGATTTTGTGTCTTCTCTAAATTGCTGCGAAGCTTGGTAGATGCTGAAAGATCACTTTGAATCAAAACTCTGTTTTCAATTGCATTAGAAAGGATGTAGAGTTTTTCATTTGTTGTGAGTGAATACTTATAGCCCTCTATATCTGTATTTTCCGTAATCACATCGTTTAAGATTTTTCTGTCACTATATATCGACAGTGCTTTAGGTCCAAAAATAGAAACAATCACTACAAATATCATAATTATTATATAGATACTTTTTCTAGATAAAATATTCATAATTTACTCCCAGGTATTTCAAAGCATATTTTAGTACCTTCACCTAGTTTGCTTTCTATCTTCAGCTTACTTTTATGTAATTTTAAAATCTCACTGCAAAGAGTAAGACCTAACCCTGCATTACCTTTACTGCGAGACTTATCAACCATATAAAAGGCTTCAGTGATTTTATTTATATCTTTGTCGCTTATTCCACATCCATAATCTCGAACTGAGAATTCATAGCCTTTTTCTGAAACCATGCCATTAACTTCAATTTTTCCACCTTCTAAAGAAGCACTGATTGCATTTTCAATTAAATTAAAAAGTACAGTAGTAATCAGCGTGATTTCTGAATATATATAAGCATCTTCGTAATTAATAATTATATTTGCGCTTTTATTAGGAGAAAATGTAACATTAATAAAATCAAAAATCGAGCTTACAGAAATTGATTTAAAAATATACTCCGACTTTTTTATGACAAAAATATCTAATAAATTAAATGAAAGGGATTCAAGCCGTTTACCTTCACGATATATATAATCTGCCGCTAAAAATCTTTTTTCTTCATCCATTTTCCTGGAGCGAAGCAAATCTGCATATCCCACAATTGCAGTTAGGGGAGTCTTAAGTTCGTGGGTAAAGGCTTGAACAAAATTTTCTTTCGCTTGAGCTTCATTTTTAAGTTCAGCTATTTTTTCATCAAGTGTATTTGCCATTTTATTGAAATCCCCTGTAAGTGAACCAAACTCGTCTTCACTTACCTTTACTGCCCTTACTCCATATTCGCCTGCAGCCATGCTTTTTGTAACTCCTGTAAGCATTTTTATCGGCTTAGTCAACCAAAGGGATAAAAGATACATCAAAATTGCCCCTGCTATCAGGGTTATAATTGTAACGCTTTGATAAATTGAAAAATTAGATGCACGCTCTGAAAAAATTGTGGATATATCTTTTAAAGTCTCAATGTACATAAGTTTGTCCATAGAGCGAATCATGGTTCCTGTATAAACAAAATAACCTTTATCGGATTTTAATATTTTGCATACTGTTTTATTTTCAGATGCTTTTTCTAAATTTAGATCTAATGAATTAAAATTCTCTCCTGAATATAAAACTTTGTTATTTTCATCGCTTATTTGAATAAACCTTCCTGTTTCTAATGTTTTGGCAATATCTTTAACCGCACTATCTGTTAAGCTGTCATATTTAAGAGGTATATTTAAAGCGATAGTTTCAAAGGTGACACATACAATTTTGTTTTCATCGAGGGCTTGGCGGATCTCTCTATTAATTGCAGATCTAAACACTGAATCTATGAGATAAAAACCTCCAAACCCCATTGCAATTGCGATTACAACTATAGAACTGAAGAAAACCTTGAAAGAAAACCTCATTACGCCACCTCTAAACGATAACCAACCTTATAAACAGTTATTAAAATATTTTCAAAGCCAAGTTTTTTTCTAAGCCTTTGCACATGAAGATCTACAGTGCGGCTATCACCATCATATTCGCATTCCCAAACCTTTTCATATATAACATCACGAAAAAGTGCAATATTCTTATTTTTTATAAACAAAACCAGAAGCTTGTACTCTTTTACAGTAAGCTCAACAGGTCTCCCAGCTTTTGTAACTACCCTTGCATCAAAATTCACAGTGACATCGCCAATATGTGCTATGTTGTCCAATTTGTAATAACGCCTTAAAACAGTTTCAACTCTAGCCTGAAGCTCAACAATATCAAATGGTTTAATCAAATAATCATCTGCTCCAAGCCTTAAGCCTTTAACACGATCTTTTATATCATGTTTTGCAGTTATAAATATGACGGGAATTCCTAAAGGCTTAATAAAATCCATAAGTTCATATCCATCAGCACCTGGAAGCATTATATCGAGTAAAATCAAATCAAATTGCATGGATTCAATAGCATCAGCTCCTTCAATTCCATTATATTTGCATGTGCAACGGTATCCCTCCATCGATAAATGCATGCTTATGAGGTCGCTGATTGCCTTTTCATCTTCAATTATTAAAATTCTATAAATCATTCCCACCCCCAAAACTGCCGTGCTTTTTGTGTAATATCAGGCAATGTATCGATATTTGTAAAATTATAACTATTTTTAAATTCTGTGTCTTCGATGAAATAGCCAGCTTCTTGATAATAAATATTAAAATCTGTAACATGTGCAGCATTTCCATTTTCATCGATGTCAATATAATCTGCGAGTATAGCAATATCTTTGAGACCGTCACCGTCAATATCTATAAATGAACAAGCCTTTATGCTGAAAAAATTCCCATGATCATGCATAGGCTGAAAATTCCATAAAATATTCACATTGGAATCAATCAAATAAATCATAAGATAATTCTGTCCAGCAATATCATAAAAACCTGGAATAAAGCTTACTACGCCAAACTTTTCTAAATGAACATCAAACCTTTGGCTGCTTATAACGTTAAAACCATTTTCTATAAGCTCTTTCAGGTTTTTAGAAGTATATAAGAATTCAGTGGATTTCCCATATTTCACATAATCCTCTATTGCATAAACATTTTTATT
>WQUF01000420.1 GCA_009785875.1 Oscillospiraceae bacterium
ATGGTTGAGGATTTGATCTTTGAGAAAGATGATGAAGTTAAAGTATATAATAGTGCTGCTGTATGGCAAAATATAAGATCCATTGGAGAAGACATTGTAGAGGGATCCTTGATAATTCCTCAAAGGCATAAGATACGACCTCAAGACATAGGAGGAATCATCGCAGGAGGCATTAATAAGATCAAAGTCTTTAAAAAACCTGTAGTAGGCATCATTCCAACCGGAGATGAAATAGTAGAATTAAACGATAATTTAAATTTAGGTGATATAGTTGAGTTTAATTCTAAAATGATAGCAGCTCAAGTAAAGTCCTGGGGAGCTGATCCTAAAATTTATAAAATTGTACCAGATGATTTTATAAAAATAAAGGATGCGCTTAATTTAGTAAATGCTGAATGCGATATTATCATAATAAACGCAGGGTCCTCAGCTGGAAGGGAAGATTATAGCGCAAAAGCAATAGAAGAGATGGGGAATGTATTTGTCCATGGAATTGCTATTAAACCAGGAAAACCTACTATTTTAGGAGAGATAAATGGGAAACCTAACATAGGAGTACCAGGATATCCTGTTTCTGCATTTTTTGTGATGGAAAACATCTTAAAGCCCATCATATTTAAAAAGCAAGGACTTGTGGAAGAAGATGAGGTTATAGTAGAAGCTACGCTTTCAAAGAGGATATTGTCTTCTCTTAAATACTTAGAATTTGTTAGAATGAAGCTTGGAGCTGTTTCTGATAAAATAATCGCTACTCCAAATCAAAGAGGAGCAGGATCCATGATGTCTATAATTAATTGCGATGGTGTTCTTGAGATTCCTCAAAATGTTGAAGGGTATGAAAAAGGTGAAATTGTCCCTATTAAGCTATTAAAACCTTTAAGTGAAATCAAGAATACATTAGTGTTGATCGGAAGCCATGATCCAATTTTAGATATAGCATCTGATATGATGAGATCTAAGAACTCCAATGTAAGCTTAGCTTCTTCAAATTCTGGCAGCATGGGAGGTATACTATCTTTAAGAAGCGGAGAATGTCATTTAACTACATCACATCTGCTAGATGAAAATACAGGGAAATATAATGTTAGCTACATAAAGAAATATTTAAAAGGTGAAGATGTTTATCTGATTAAGTTTGTGAAGAGAATACAAGGTATTTTAACTAGAAAATCTAGTAAATTTAAACCTGAATCTGTTAAAGATATTAAGGATTTAAAATTGAAATTTGTTAACAGGCAAAAGGGTTCAGGAACCAGGGTATTATTTGATTATCTTTTAAAAAAGAGTTCGATGGATAAAAAAGATATAATTGGTTATGAAAGAGAGGAATTCACTCATCTTTTAGTAGCAGAGGCTATAAAAAATGGAGATGTGGATTGTGGTATTGCTGTATATTCTGCGGCATCGATGATGGGACTTGATTTCACAAAAATCTATGATGAAGAATATGATATTATAGTACCGAAAAAAAATATGGAGCTTAATTCATTTAAAGAATTTTATAGCGTTATAACTAGCGATAAATTTAAGAATGAATTAGATAAATTGGGGGGCTATGATTATTCAGAAATTGGGACTATAATAGAAATATAAGTTTTCTTAAGTTACTTTTGGTTTCATCTATTACTATGCATATTTTATAAATTTTTTAGATGAAAATTTCAAATTAACTTATTCAAATATGTTTATTTATGGTAAAATAAAGGATGTTAAATTATATATAAAGGGTGATATTATGTATATTGCTATAAAAGATGAAACCACAGGATATTCAGAGCCTCTTTTAGATCATTTAAATAGAGTTGGTGACTTGTCATCTAATTTTGCTAAAAGCTTTAATCTTTCAGATCAAGCTTACGTTTTAGGATATTTACACGACCTTGGAAAATACTCAAAGGAATTTCAAAAACAAATCAATAATTCGAATATAACGTTAGATTATTCAATAGCTGGTGCTTTGGAGCTCTTTCATAGATTTTATAGTGATAAAGATCTTTTTTCAATCGCAAAGCTATTGGGAATGGTTTTAACTGGTCACCATAATGGGTTATTGAATTTAGGAGTAGGGCAAGACCTCGATAACGGAACCCATGAGAGTAAATTTAAAAAGCATCTTAAAGATTACTACAATGGTTTTTATGAGATTGATGAGAATGCGATAAAGATATATAAAGAAGATTTAGATGAAAAGATTCAAAAATCTCTTAAATCTAAGCAAGATGATAAAAAAATCGGTTTTATTTGGCAGATGATCATACGAATGCTATTTTCTTGCACTTTAGATGGTGATTTTATTGATATTGAAATTTTTTTTAAAAAATATGATCACTATAGTTTTAAGTCCATTAATTATTTAGCTAGTGAAGTAGATAAATTCATGAGCAATGATATCTACGAAAGTAAAAAGAAGATCAAAGAATATTTAGAAACATCCTCCAATAGACCAGGTTTATTTACTTTAACAGCTCCTCCAAATCTACAAGGGACAATAGGAACTTTTATATTTGGAGTTAAGCATGCAGTAAAAAACGGGTTAAAGAGAATTATATATGTAGTGCCTTATAATAGCCCAATAGATAGATATGCTAAGCTATTTAAGGAGATTGCTTCTTCAGAAAATGTGATAGAGCATTTTTGTGATTTCGCTAAAAAAACTAAGAATAATGATACTACTGAAAATATTTTAAGAAGATATAATTATTTTACAGAAGATTGGAATGCACCTGTAATTGTAACAAATAATAGAGAATTTTTTGAGACCTGTTTTAGTAGCGATATTGAAAAGCTTAGAAAGTTTCACAATATTTCTGATTCTGTCATCATATTTGATGAAATACAGGCATTACCGATGGATTATATGGATCCATGTTTTACATTTTTAAACGAAATCATAGTTAATTATAATTCCTCTGTAGTTTTAAGCTCATGCGCATCTATATATGTAAATGAGTTTTTTGACGATGAAATATTAAAAAACAAAATGGATATTATAAAAAATTATCACGAGAATTATG
Source organism: Oscillospiraceae bacterium (assembly GCA_009785875.1). Lineage (GTDB taxonomy): Bacteria > Bacillota > Clostridia > Clostridiales > Clostridiaceae > WQUF01. The sequence goes on from WQUF01000420.1 coordinate 3,015, forward strand.
ATTTATCTTCTAAAGCTCATATTACGTATCTAGGATCTTTATACGATGATGAGATCATAAAAAGGTTAAACTCTCATGATAACGCTCTCTGTGTTGTAAATACCAGATTTTATGCAAAAGAGCTTTATGAAAAATTAAAAGGAAAAGGAGTCTATTATTTAAGTAGTCTGCTTACTCCTTATGATAGAAAAAGTAAAATAGAATTGATCAAGAATTCATTGAAAAACAATGATAAATGCATAGTGATAGTTACTGAAGATGTGGACAATTACTTTGATTTTAACTTTGATTACGTATATAAAAGCATTTCTTCTGTTGATTTAATGTTTAAATCCTATGTAAATTGCACCAGGGAATTTTTTGTATTTAAACTTGTTTCAGATAGCTATTTCAAAAAAGATAGCAAGGATTTAGTTAAATATTGTGAAGATACCATGAAAAAGAGCGGAGATGAGTTTTTCACCTTGAATATCATCGATGAATATTATAGATTGAAATATAGCATTAATAATAAGAAAAACAAGTTCGATAAAAAATCCATAAGGGATAATTTTCTTATAAAGAGAAATCAATTAAAATTTAATTTTAAAACTTGTAGTGATGATTTTAAATTTTTAGATAGCAATACTTATAATATTATAATTCAAAATCAATTTACAAAAGGTATAATAGATAATATAAGAGATGGGAATATATCTAAAGAAAATTTTAGAAATTTAGAAGATCATTGTGTTACTATTTATGAATATGAATTTTTAAGCTTGAAGGAAGATAATGCTTTTGATTTTTGTGATAGGTTTATAATCTTAAATGATTTAAAACTGTATGATGATAGCTTTGGTCTTAATATTTTTAATGGGTCTTCTTATGAGAATTATATAATTTAAAATCGCTGTTCTAAAAATGGCAATAATTAAGTGTTTTCAATTTTATTACATAAATACCTGATATTAACTAGAAGTACATAGGAATTTTTACGATGTTTTTGAGTATAAATAGTTTTTTATTTTGTTAAATTTAGTATTATTTACATAAGGGATGGATTTAACACTAAAAAAGTCTAATAATCGTTTTTTACACAAAGGAGGAAAACTATGTACAAAAAAATTCGTATGAGTCTTTTACTTATGGTTATGATTGTATCCATGTTTTGGATTAAATTGGATGCAAGGGCTACTGTATTATTTCAAAAACCTTGCTTAAAGATCACTAAAACTATAGACAACAATAAACCATGTCCAGGAACAACTATTAATTTCATTTATCAGGTTACTAATGTTGGGAATGCTGCACTTACTAATGTTTCAATACAGGATAATTTAGTTACTCAAGGCTCTATTAACCCAACTTCTGTAACTAATTTAGCACCTGGACAGACTGCTGTATTTTATGGGTCATTATTAGTTCCAGTTAATGCCGTAGTAGGAAGTGTGGTTACAAGTACAACTGTTGCAAGAGGAAGCTATTGCAGTGGAAATCTTACTACTTTGCCTTGTTCTTTAACTTTTATTATTACTGGACAAGTATCGATAAATACTACAGTCATTCAAATTGATTATCCTCAAGTTCCAACATATAACTATAATACAACATATACTATACCAGATATGACAATACCTTCATTACCTTCTTTACCAAGTACTGGTGAGAATGATGAGTATTGGTTTTTTGAAAAATTATTTGGATTATAAAAGATAAATAAGAGGCTATTGCAAATCAATAGCCTTTTTTTTATTCATCAAAAATGTTACTAAAAAAAATTATTTTTTGGTGCTTAAAAGTTCATTAAATAAAGAACACTTTACCACCTTAATTAATAACATAAACTATAATGATTAATTTGTTTGGAGGATACATGCAAATTAGAAAATGTATGGATTATGGTACTAATTATTGTCCTTGCGAACTTGCTCAGTGCAATCAATGTATTATATGCGATGAGCTTAAAGATATGGACATTAAATGCGACTGCAATTGTAAAAATTCAAAAGGTTTTTGTGTTTATACTGAATTTTTATTCAATAATAGAAAAGCAAAGGATGATAGAAAGGTTTACTCATGCAAAGTTTACGAAAAAAAAGAGATTGAAAAGAATTTGTTTACTTTAGAAGCCATACTTCCAAGAGAGCTATTTATTCAGATAAATATGCCATCTAGTTTCATTTTTATAAAAGGAGCAGGGCTTAACGATAACTTTTTTACTCCAATCAGCATTTATAAAAAGAATGATGAAAGAAATTCTGTGACTTTACTCATCGAGAATAAGGGTGCAAAGACAAACAGCATTTATGATTCTAAAGAGACTTGCGTGGATATTAAGGGTCCTTATTGGAATGGGCTTCATGGTATAGATAATCTAAAGAAGTGTAAAAATGAAACTTCTCTTATCATTGCAAGAGGAGTTGGAGCAGCACCAATAATATCCATCATCAAGGATTTAAGCGAAAGATTAAATAAAGTAATCTGCCTAATCGATATGGAAGGCTTTGAAAATAATTTTATTGAAGAAGATTTAGAAAAAATAAATTGTAAAGCCTACGATGTGAAAATTATCTGTGATGGAAAAATCTCAACTGCATTTGTTGATTTTGTAAAAGATGTTGTTAAGAAAGAAAAAGTATCCTTAATCAGCATTTTAAGTGCCGATTTTATAATAAAAAGCGTTATAGATGATCTATCGGAATTTAGTGAAATAAATTATTGCTGTTCAAATAATGCAAAAATGTGCTGTGGTGAGGGGGTATGTGGCAGCTGCAGCGTGAGATTTAAAGGAAACAGGATTAGAAAATTGTGTAAAGAACAAATGGATCCAAAAGAACTCTTTGTGGATAGAAGATTTATTTAATTTAAGGAGAAGATCAAAATGAGAGTAGTAATAATTGGAGCAGGATGGTCAGGCTGTGCTGCTGCTATAGAAGCAAAAAAATTTGCAGATGAAGTTATTTTGTTGGAAAGGACAGATCTAGTTTTAGGTTGTGGCAATGTTGGCGGTATAATGAGAAATAATGGAAGGTATACTGCTGCTGAAGAGCTAATTGCTATGGGGGGAGGTGAATTAATTAAAACTTGTGATGAAAATGCAACTCACAAAAATTTAAATTTCCCCGGACATGAAGGAGCTACTTTATATAATGTTTGCACTATTGAAGGATCAGTAAGGCGATTCTTACTTAAATCAGGAATTGATTTAAGACTTATTTCCAGAGTTTTAGATGTCGTTACAAAGAATAAGAAGATAAAAAAGGTTCTGCTTTCAAATGGTGATGAAATCGAAGGAGATGTATTTATAGAGACAACAGGATCAACTGGTCCTATGGGAAACTGTTTAAAGTATGGCAACGGTTGTGCAATGTGTGTGCTTAGGTGTCCAACATTTGGCGGTAGGGTGTCTATAGCAGAGAAAGCTGGAGGAAGGGACTTTTCAGGAGAGAGAGAGAATGGCAATATAGGCGCATTTAGTGGATCTTGTAAATTAGACAAAGGAACCATAAATAAGAGCATAGTTGAAGACGTAGAAAGAGATGGTGTCAAGATAATAAAATTATCAAAAGAAGATATCAACATGGATAAATTGAAGAATAAAGTTTGCCAACAATATGCCTTAAAGGAATTTGCTGAAAATTTGGTTTTACTCGATACTGGGCATATCAAACTCATGACTTATTACTACCCACTGGAAAAATTGAGGAAAATAGAAGGATTTGAAAATGTGAAATTTATAGATCCTTATTCTGGTGGCATGGGTAATTCCGTTAGATTTGTCTCTGTAACTAAAAGAGATGATTATATGAATGCTATTGGAGTGGATAATCTCTTCTTGGGTGGGGAGAAAAGTGGTCTTATTGTAGGACATACAGAAGCGATGGTTTCTGGTACTCTCGCTGGATATAATGCTGTAAGGTATGCATTAGGTAAAGAACTATTTAAGATACCTAATAATTCACTCCTTGGAGACTTTATTTCCTATTCAAATAATATAGACAACTTTAAAGATAGCAGGGTTAAAAGATACACCTTCTCAGGAGCCGAATATTTTGCTAGGATGAAGGAGTTAGGATTTTACTCCAGGAATAATGATGAAATCAGTTTAAGAATTGAAAAATTAGGACTTAAAGATATTTTTAATAAAATATGATATTTAAATAGTGCAATTTCAATGGAAACATTGGAATTGCACTAGTAAAATCTTATAGAATTGATTTTTAAATTAAAGAAAATAATAATCAATATATGAAAATTAATTCATAAATGTTATACTATATAATATGTACTTGTTAAACAAAACAGCAAAGATGGGTTGTGATAAATTTGAAAGATTGTCCCTTATGTAATATTGAATTAGAAAAAAAACAGAAGGTAGTTCTAAAAAATAAGCATTGTTTGTTTCTACAAATGCCACAAGAAGTTTTAATTGGTTCGGGTATAATCATACCTATAAAGCATAGAGAAACAGTTTTTGATTTAACAAAAGAAGAATGGGCTGCTACTTTTGAATTATTAAAAGAAGTGAATTTTTATTTAGATGAAAAATACGAACCTGATGGCTATAATATCGGTTGGAATTGTTATGAAGTAGCAGGTCAGGATATAAAACACGCAAGTCTGCACGTAATACCGAGGTTTAAAGAAGAACCCTATGCAAATAAAGGAATCAGGAGTTTTCTTAAAGGATCTGAAAATAAAAGGGATAACGGTAATCCTTGAATAATATACTCTATACTTTTTGCTGTAAAACCTAAGTGCGTGCTTTATAATATATTTCACACTTGGGTTTTATGTTTTAATTTGAATAAAAGTATTATTTAAAATGAGGTGCTATAGATTTGTACAGATGCGAAATATGTGGTGAAATTGGAGATATACATCATATAGTTCATATGTGTGAAGGTGGCCTTGACGTTAAATTAAACCATAAATATCTTTGCTCATTTCATCATAGGGGAATAAATGGACCACATGGAAATTCTTATATTGATTTGAAATATAAACTAGATCTGCAATATGAGCTTATTGGAATTTTAAATAAGGATTATTATAATAAAAAAGAACTGATGATAAAACTAGGTATTGGAATAAATGCTTTTAAAAAGCTTACTCATGAACTAATTATTTATAAAAATGGATACAGCAGGGAATCGATAATTAAAAGATTCATGGGTGGCAAGATATATGATGAAAATATGGATATCATTGAAATCAAGCTCAGTAAACTACAAAAAAGCTTCAGGTGATTTATGGCATATAGACTTCAAAAATATTTAGCTCACTCGGGAATAGCTTCTAGAAGAGCATCTGAAGAATTGATCTTTTCTGGGAAGATAATTGTAAATGGGAAAACAGTGTTAGACCCTAGTATTAAAATAGAAGAGGGAAAAGATGAAATTAAGTACAATGGAAAACTAGTAAAACTAAAAGATGATCTAATCTATATCATGCTAAATAAACCTGTAAAATTTGTATCCACCATGAAAGACGAAAAAAACAGATGTTGTTTAAAAGACCTAGTCCGCATTGACTGCAGAATATACCCTATCGGCCGCTTAGATTATATGACAGAAGGGCTTTTGATCCTGACAAACGATGGGGATGTCTATAATAAAATCATCCATCCAAGGCAGGGAATCGACAAAAACTATATAGTAAAATTAACTTCAAGCCTTTCAAATGATGAGCACATTAAATTAGAAAATGGCATATTGTATAAAGGGATTAAGTATGGAAAATCTAAAATAGAAAATATAGGAGAAAACACCTTTAAAATTACCATTTGGGAAGGGAAAAACAGGCAGATAAGAAATATGCTAGACTCAGTAGATAAAGATATAATTTATTTAAAAAGGATTTCCATTGGAAATATAAATATTGGAGATTTAAAGCTTGGAAGATGGAGATATTTAAGTCACGATGAAATATCTTATTTAAAAGGATTATAAAATGTTTAATTATACAGAAAGCTTAATAAATCTATATCAAAACATTGTAAGATCTTATGTTAAGAAAACCCAAGTAGCAGTAGATTGCACTTTAGGCAGGGGAAACGATGCATTATTTTTAAATACTATCTTTGATAAAGTATATGCTTTTGAAATACAAGAACAAGCTATACAAGATTTTAAAGAAAAGAATTCTAAGGTTATAGTGTTTCATGAATCTCATGAAAAAATATGGATGATAGAAGAAGAAATAGATTTTATTATCTATAATTTAGGGTATTTACCGAAAGGAGATAAATCAATAACAACAAATGCAGAAACTACGCTAATTAGTGTAAAAAATGCTATGAAAAAGCTATGTAAGTGGGGTATAATAATTATTATAATTTATCCTGGTCATGAAGAAGGTAAAAGAGAACAGGTTGAATTGTTAAAATATCTTAAAAATGTTGATAAGAGCATTTGGGGAGTTATGCATCATGAAATGGTAAACAGAGAAAAATCACCTTCATTATTATTGATTGAAAAATATAATTAGGAGGATTTTATGAAAACAGGAATGGAGGTAATTGCATCTATGGAAGTAAACGAATTTAAAGAAGCATACAAAATAGTAGACTTCTTAAATAAAAGTCTTAATAGTTTAAATCTTGCCTTTGGAATAAAAGTAAAAGAAAAAAAATATATAATAACAATTTATAGAGAAGAATGAAAAAGCTAGTAGTAATTGGAGCAGGCCCTGCAGGTATAATGACATCTATTGCAGCTTCTAAAGAGAATAGCGTAATCTTAATAGATAAAAATGAAAAGATCGGGAAAAAACTCTTTATAACTGGTAAAGGTAGATGTAACATTACAAATAATAAGGATATTAGCGAATTTTTTAATCACATCAATACAAATAAGGATTTCTTATATAGTGCATTATATGGTTTTACAAATAAAGATCTCATGGATTTTATAGTGGGTCTTGGGGTTCCTTTAAAAGTAGAAAGAGGTGGAAGGGTCTTTCCGGAATCTGATAAGTCATCAGATATAATAAGTGCCTTAAACAGAGAATTAATCAAAAGAGGAGTGACAATGAAATTAAATAGCGAAGTTTTGAAAATCGTTCCAAATAGTGGACTTATTTCCCATGTAGTGCTGACAAATGGAGAAATAATAAAAGGCGATGATTTTGTCATTTGTACAGGAGGTGCATCCTATAAAAGCACTGGATCCACTGGCGATGGAGTGAATTTTGCTAGGAGTTTAGGAATAAAAACTACAGAGCTTACCTCTGCACTTGTACCACTAAATGTAAAAGAAGACTATATAAAATGTTTACAGGGACTAAGCTTAAAAAATGTATTATTGTATATATATGATTGCAAAAAAAAGATTTTCGATGATACGGGAGAAATGTTGTTTACGCATTTTGGTATATCTGGACCTTTAGTTTTAGCTTCTAGTTCAAAGATAAAATCAGATCATAATTATAATGCTTTTATCGATCTAAAACCGTATATAGATGAAAATGAATTAGATAGGAGGATACAAAGAGAGTTTTTAGAATTTAAAAATAAGATCTATAAAAACTCCCTGGAGTATTTATTCCCGCATAAAATAATTCCTGTGCTGATGACACTTAGCGAAATAGATGAAAATACTCCTGTAAATTCTATTACAAAATTACAAAGAAGAAAACTTGTGGGTGTCATCAAAAGATTTCCTTTTACAATAACGAGCAAAAGAGACCTTGATGAAGCAATCGTGACTAAGGGCGGTATTTGCGTGAATGAAATAAACCCAAGCAATATGCAGAGTAAAAAATATCAGAATTTATATTTTGCTGGAGAAGTCATAGATGTAGATGCCTATACTGGAGGTTATAACGTTCAAATAGCTTTTTCAACAGGTTATGCTTGCGGAAGTAAAATAAAATGATACATTTTGATAAAATAGTAGAGGATTTTGTTTAAATATATTGAATTAGTTTCATGAGAAGGTGAAAGATGTCTATTCAGATTACAATAGATGGTCCAGCTGGTGCAGGTAAAAGCACGATAGCAAAAAAACTTGCACAAAAATTAAAATTTAGATATCTGAGCAGTGGCTTATTTTATAGGGGAATTACACTTGAAGCATTAAAGTATTCTATAAAGCCCAACGATTCTGATAAATTAATCTTTTTAGTAAAAAATATAGATATGCATCTTGAAAATAATCGACTCATAATTAATGGAGAAGATGTGCAAAATAAGCTAAATAGTGAAGATATCAACAAAAATGTATCATCTTATTGTTTAAACCAAAAAGTAAGGAATCTTGTGACCGAAAAAATAAGAGATATTGCTAATAATAGCGATATCGTATTAGATGGAAGAGATATTGGTTCTAAGGTTTTACCTAATGCTACATTGAAATTTTATTTGACTGCTAGTGATTATACGAGAGCAAAGAGAAGATATGAACAATTATCAAAAGATATGGATATTAAATTTAGTACTATACTTGAACAAATAAGAGAAAGAGATGAACAAGATATGAATAGAAAAATCGATCCTCTTGTTGTTCCAGATAGCGCAATAGTGATTAATTCTAGCGATATGTCTATTGAGGAAGTTGTAGATAAGATGGTCAATTATTTGAATAAACTGGGAGTGGTTATATACGAGAAATAATTTTAGCTGATAGTTATGGTTTTTGCTTTGGAGTAAAAAGTGCAGTTGATATTAGTATAAAAACTGCATATGAAAATAATTGCATAGTATACACACTTGGCGATATAATACATAATAGGAATGTGGTTTCAAACTTAAAAGAAAAAAATATCGTTCCTATCGAGCTTGAGTGTATTGAGAAACTCACCGAAGGTGATATAATAATCATTAGAAGTCATGGTATTTCAAAGGTAGTTTTTGAAAAGTTGTTATCTAAAAAATTAAACGTAATAAACGCTACATGTCCATATGTTTTAGCTATTCAAAAGAGGGTAAGTACAAATTACAACGATGGGGATAAAATAATAATAATTGGTGATAAATATCATCCTGAAGTAATAGGTATAAATGGATGGTGCAACGATGAAGCTATTGTAGTTAAAAGCACAGATGAGATTAAATCATTAGCATTGCCTTATGAGTATAAATATACTATTGTTTCACAAACTACAGAGAAAAGCGAAACATTTGAAAGTATATGTGAATTTTTAAAAGATCATAAGTACGATATTAAAATTTATAACACGATTTGCTCTTCAACTAAAGAGAGGCAGATTGCAGCAGAAACGCTTTCTAAAGAAGTTGACATCATGATTGTTATAGGCAGCAGAAGCAGCTCAAATACTCAAAAATTATATCAAATTTGCAGAGAAAATTGTAAGAATACAATTTTAGTTGAAAGTTTTGTTGAAATACCAGATAATATTATATATACTGATAAAAACAAAATAATTGGAGTTACAGCAGGTGCATCAACACCTGAATGGATAATAGAGGAGGCTATCAGAAAAATGGATGAAAATAAGTTAGAAAAGAATGAACAACTTGCTTATATGGATGAATTTGACAAGGTTTTATCTATTGGCAGCGTAGTTGAAGGTCAAGTGGTATCTCTTGATGACAGCGAAGCATATGTTAATATTGGATATAAAGCGGAAGCTTTGTTACCAATTAAGGAAGTCACTGAGGAAGACAATGCAAAATTAACAGAAATTTTACAAGTAGGCGAAAAGATTAAAGCTAAAGTTTTAAGCCTAGGAAATGAAACCAAACCACCAATAATATCAATAATTGAAATCAAAAGAGAAGAGATGCTAAAAGAAAGAAAAGAAGCATATGATGAACTTGAAAAGTTTGCAGAAAGCAAAGAAGTAATCTCTGTTAAGGTTACAAGAGCTGTAAAGGGCGGAGTTGAAGCAGATTACAAAGGCACAAAGATTTTTATTCCAGCATCACATATGGAACTCATACATGTTGAAGATTTAAGCATATATGAAGGAAAAGATGTTGACGTGAAGATAATCGAGTATACTACTCATAAGAGAAGACTACCAAGAGTTGTAGCTTCGAGAAGAGAACTTCTTAAAGATAAGAAGCTTAAAATGGAAGAAGTGACTTGGGAAACTATTAAAGTAGGAGATGTAGTTCAGGGAGTAATCAGAAGAATTACAAATTTTGGTGCTTTTGTAGAAGTTGATGGAGTAGATGGTCTTTTACACGTTTCTGAATTGTCACATGGAAGAGTGGAAAAACCTGAAGATGTGCTAAAGATAGGCGGTATAATTACAGTATCTGTTATCTCAGTGGATAAAGAAAACAAAAAGCTATCTTTAAGTCTTAAAAAATTACTTCCAGATCCTTGGACTAATATTAAAGATAAATATCCAATAGGAAATATTGTACTTGGAAAAGTTGTAAGGTTTGCTTCATTTGGTGCATTTGTTGAACTTGAACCAGGTGTCGATGGACTTATTCATGTTTCACACATTAGCACTAGAAGAGTTGAAAAACCTGAGGATGAATTACAAATTGGACAAATGGTTAAGGCTAAGATTCTTCAAGTAGATGATGAAAATAAAAAGATATCTTTAAGCATTAGGGAAGTTGAGAATTTTTAGATACAGTCAATATACAGTGTGTGAGACTTATAAAATCATGTGAATATGCATGTTATTTTGAGAATATGCTACTAAACATTGACTTTTTAAAATAATTTGATAAAATTTACTTATATTTATTTTTTAAAGGAGGCATGCATATATAATGAATGGATTAGGACGTCATATTTTAGCAGAAATATATGGATGTAGCCCTGATTTGCTAAATGATAAAGCATTTATCGAAAAGACCATGGTGGAATCCGCACTAAAATGTGGTGCTGAAGTCAGGGAAGCAATTTTTCATAAATTTAGTCCTCAAGGTGTAAGTGGAGTTATAATAATTTCAGAATCTCACCTCACTATTCATACTTGGCCCGAGCTGGGGTATGCAGCTGTCGATGTATTCACTTGTGGTGATAATATTAATCCTTGGGATGCTTGCAATAACATGACTGAACTTCTCAAAGCTAAGAACATAACAGCACAAGAAATAAAAAGGGGAATTTTTGATAAAGCAGTGTCCATAAAGGTTTCAAATATTTAAAAAGGCTATCTTTTGATAGTCTTTTTAAATTAATTAAGTTAAATTAAAGATGAGGTTAATATGTTTAGGTTTTATAGATTAACATTATCAAGTTTAAAAGATTTTGCAAAATTAAATGAAAGAAGAATAAATTATAATTCCTTAAATAAAGATTTTTTTAAAAAATATAATGAAGGAGGCTTTATTAGTAGATTTTTTTTAAGAAGAGAAGTATTTTTAATAGAATTTAATGATAAATTATGTTCCTATATATGGTTATCTCTTGAAGGTTTAAGGTTATATAAAATTAAAGCCTTATATGTTGATGAATATATTCTATCTAATGAACAAGATAAAAAAGAATTGTTTTTATTTATTAAAAATACTATCCTAAAAAATAAATTTTGCAAATTAAAAATAAATCCTAAAGATAGCATAAACAATCATATTAAAAAATATATATCTTCATCCAGCAGTGAACTCATGGAGCTATATTATTATTATAAAAAAGAGCTTGATATAGCTTCTTTAAATGAAAATATAGTAATAAGAAAATTTGTGATAAAACAAGATGAAGAATTGAGATGTTATATACAAAATATATGTTTTCACTCAGATGGTAATAATATAATAAATGCTAGTGATGTAAGATACGAAGAAAGGACGAATTCCTTTGTAAAAGATGGTCTGGTATTTGCTCAAGTAGATAATAAAGATATTGGTTTTGGGCAATATATAATGAATGGATATGTTCCGTATATAGTAAATGTTTGTGTACTTCCTGAGTATCAGAATTTAGGTGCAGGAAAAAAAATAGTTATATTTATATTGCAACTAATTAAAAAACATGGATATAATATAGCGAAGCTTAAAGTTGAATCTAACAATAAGTCAGCCTTAAACCTCTATTTAGATATAGGATTTGAAATTGTAAGCGAGGAATGTGTTATTTAATCCAAAATAGAAAACATTATTTAAAGCCAAAATAAAATTATATATTGCATTATAGCTTATTTTAATTAGATATAGTTACTAGCTCTTTAAAAATATGGATTTATCATAGGCAATCATAGTTTTACAATTATTATTTTAAGTATACACTATTAGTTAGGAGGTAAGGTTATGGAGAACATCATAAATGATATTATACTTTTTGATAAAGAATGTGAAGACTATAAAAAAATAAAAGAAGAGGAGATTCAGAAAGAAAATCGAGAATTTGAAGAATCTTTAAAAGTTATTTATGAAAAAGAAGAAAAGATACTAGAAACTGAAAAAAATAAAATTACATTGAAGTATGATGAAATATTAAAAGAAGAATCTTCTAAAATTGAAAAAAAAAGTACAGAGGACACTGAAAAACTAAAACAGTCTTTTGAAAAAATTAAGACGTTGGTTTCAAAAGATATATTTAAGTTATTGATTGATTTGAGGAATTAATATGCTATCAAGTGGAATATTTCATGCTCTTAATAGCAAGACAAAAAATTTAAAAGGCAGACTGTTATCTAAAAACAATTTTAAAGATATAATTGACCTTGCCACAGTTCAAGATATTGCGAATTATTTAACATTAAATTCTTATTATGGCAATGCTTTTAAAGGCTATGATATTAAAGATTTAAATAGAGAGAAAATCGAAATCTTGCTAAATTTACAATTTGCAAAATATATGAGTAAATTTCGCAGTTATTTGAGTGGAGATTATAAATCGCTCTTGGAAGCTTTGTTTATCAAGTATGAGGTAGATGATTTAAAAACAATAATTAGAGGTGTTTTTTTAAATAAAAATAAAGAAGATATCAGAAAATTAATAGCATATAAATGTGAGCTTAATAAATTGAATTATGATAGTTTAATTGAAAGCAATAGTGTAGAAGAATTATTTGAAAAATTAAAAGGGACTATATACCAAAATCATATCAAAGGTTCTTTTGATCATATATATGATGAAGGATTATTTAATGTGGAAATGTCATTAGATTTTGCATATTATAGTAAAGTAAGACATGTTTTATCTAAGATACAAGGCAATGATACTATGAGAAAAATATTAGGGATTGAATGCGATCTCCTAAATCTGGTATGGATTTATAGAAGTAAAAAATATTATTCTCTTTCTCCAGAGTTAATTTTTAACTATACAATTTATGATCATTATAGATTTACGCCTTCTTCTATTAAGACATTATGTTATTCAAAAGATTTAGAAGAATTTCATTTAAATATAATTAAAGAGTATACAGGTTTAATCGACATTGGTAGAGATGATTTTAAAAATGAGTTAGCAGTGTTTTCTTATAGGCATAAGGAAATTAAAAGAATTGCTAAAGAAAATGAAGTTGATTTTGCTACTATTTTTTCGTTTTTAGAATTGTACAAAATTGAAATTGATACCATCGTTAGTATACTTGAATGTAAGAGATATAATCACAATATAGCAGATTTATATGATTTGCTAAATTAAGAGGTGCAGTAATATGGCAGTAGAAAAAATGTATTTAACACTGGTTTCTGGACATAAGAGCAAAATAGAATCAGCTCTGAGTTCAATAGTTACAATGGGCTGTTTTCATGCTGTGAACACCTTTAATAGTATCAGTTACATGAATGAACATATTTATGATAATGATGAAATTAAAATAGATGCTAAAGTCATAAGAAATATTCAAGCATTAACTGAAAACAAAATTGAATATATATACAAAGAAAAGATTGAAAAAATATATGATGAGATTTTAATGAGTATTCCTAATATTAGTGACAAAGTAATGCTGCAAAAAGATAGAATTCTTTTAAATGATTATGAAAATGTAAAAGAGAAAATCGATTTATTATTTAAGGAATATTCATCAATAAAAGAAAAAATCTCAAATAATGATTTGGAATTAATTGAACTAGATAAAAACATGAGAACACTAGAATCAATGTTAAATATAGATTTAGATTTTTCTAAGTTTATCGATTTAAACTATATGAATTTTGGTATTTATAGCGTCACAAAAGATAATTTTATGAAAATCAGAGCAAACTATGAAAATATCCCATCTATATTGATAAAGGCTTTAAATGAAAAGGACGAGTATGTCTATTTGACTTTCACTCCTAAAGATAATATTGATGAAGCTGGCAAAATATTCAGGTCTTTAAATATGGTTAGTCTAAATATGATTAAAAACTTTAACGGGAAACCAAAGGATGTTTATGAGCAATATAAAATTAGCCATGAAGCTTTAAAAGCAGAAAATATTAAATGCAATGAAGAAATGAATGATTTTATTATGAAGAACTACAATTTAATAGTTTCATTGCTTGAAAGTCTAAATTTAATTGAAAAGAATTCCAGTTTAAGGACAAGTGCATGCATAAGCGATGAAAGCTTTTTTATTTCAGGATGGGTAAATAAAAATAAAATTCATGAATTTGAAGAAGTATTTAAGGAGAGCAAAGATTTTTTTGTAACCAAAATTGGATCTGATGAATTAAACAAAAAGAATTTTGTTCCACCGACAAGTCTTAAAAACAAGCACATATTTAAATCATTTGAAGTTTTGATTAAAATGTTTGGAATACCATCTTATAATGAACTCGATCCCACTGTGTTTTTTGCATTGACATATACTTTGATGTTTGGACTTATGTTTGGTGATATTGGTCAAGGATTTATATTCTTTGTCGCTGGATTAATATTGTATTTTAAACTTAGAAGAACTAGTTTAGGTGGCATAGTTACATGCTTAGGAATGTCTTCAATGATATTTGGAATGGTATATGGAAGTTTTTTTGGAGTAGAAATTCAAAAATTTTATTTGGTAAAGCCCATGGAGAATGTGAACAATGTCTTAATTACATCAATAGGTTTTGGTGTATTCCTTCTTACAGTCTCATATGTATTGCATCTTTTTAATAGTTTAAAGAAAAGAGATTATGAATCTGCTTTTTTCAGCAAAGAAGGAATAGCAGGACTACTATTGTTCCTTGGGTTAATACTTTTCGTCGTTACAAAATTTTTAAATATTGCTACTATGCCAACTTTAGTATGGATATTATTTTTTATCATTTTAATCTTGCTTATATTGCTGAGAAGCCCTTTTTGGAATTTGATATCTGAAAAAAAATTTAAATTTAATGAGAAGAAAGGGGATTACTTTATAGAAAATGGATTTGGAATATTTGAACTTTTTTTAAGCATATTATCAAATACTCTATCATTCATAAGGGTAGGAGCCTTTGCATTAAACCATGTTGGGCTGTTTTTAGCGGTTTCAAGTATATCAAATATGATAAGCGGTAACAAATTTGGATTTGGAAGCATAATAGTATATATCATAGGAAATATAATTATAATTGTGCTTGAAGGGCTAGTCGTTTTTATACAAGGACTTAGGCTTGAATATTATGAACTTTTTAGTAAATATTTTGAAGGTCGAGGGAGCGAATTTAAACCAATCGATTTGGATTATATGGTCGACGAGAACGTAAAGAAAAAGACAATAGAGTCTATAATGAATCATTAATTTAGGAGGTAAAGTATGATATTTTTAGCGATTTCGTTAGTATTAGTATTTATTTTAGTGGTGTGTACTGTTGTATATGGAGTTATTAAGAAAAAGAGAGCTTCTTTTTACAAGAGCTCTTTAAAGAGGGTTTTAAAAGTAAATATGATAGCATTTACATCTGTTGTAAGTTTTTCTATTTTATTTTTGATACCTAAAATTATTTTAGGCTTAACAAGCACTGTAGGAACTGCTCAAACTGCGGCTGCAACTGCGAATCCTGCTGCTGGACTTGGTTATATTGCAAGTGGTATATGTACTGGTCTTGCATGCGTTGGCTCTGGTTATGCCGTTGGTCACGTTGGTGCAGCAGGTATTGGAGCCATGTCAGAAGATCAAACATTATTTGGTAAGACCCTCATATATGTTGGTCTGGGGGAAGGAATCGCAATTTATGGACTTTTAATATCTATTTTAATACTCTTCAGATTATAAGGTGAAATTATGAAATCTTATTTAATAAGCGATAATGTAGATACTCTGGTTGGTATGGCGATAGTAGGCATCAAAGGGGAAGTTATTCATGACAGGAATGAAGTGATAAGAAAATTAAATGAATTAAAAAAAAATCCTCAAATTTATATGATTTTACTGACTGAAAAAATTTCTGCACTTATTCCAAATGAAGTCAGGGAATTGAAGCTTTCTAAGAAAGG
>WQUF01000421.1 GCA_009785875.1 Oscillospiraceae bacterium
ATAAATAGGTATAAGGAAATTGAGTATGAGAAAATTGAATACGATGATCCTATGGAGATAATGGTTAGGCTGCACGAGATTAATATGGAGATTGGGGAGAAGATGGAGGAATTGGAGGCACTTTTAGGTGAGTAGGTGGGAGAAGGTTAGGTTGGGGGATGTTTGTGAATTAATAACGGATGGTACTCATCAAACACCAACTTATGTAGAAGAGGGTTATATTTTTCTATCATCAAAAAATGTTGTTTCTAAAAATATTGATTGGGAAAATGTAAAATACATTCCAGAAGAATTACATAACGATTTATATAAACGCAGAAATTTAGAATCCAGTGATGCACCAAGTAGAGCAAAACAAATTATAATTAAAAATGATATTTTAGTTTCTACTGTAAGACCAAATTTAAATTCAGTAGCCATTAATCAATTAGAAACTGATACTTTAGTAGTTGCTTCTACTGGTTTTTGTATTATTCGTTGTAAAGAAAATGTTGATTACCATTATATATTTAAAATCTGCACATCTGAAAAATTTATTAATGATATAGTTAAAATTGCAAGAGGTGCAAGTTATCCTGCTGTTTCTGTATCTGACATTATGAATGTCAATATCCCTATCCCACCTCTCCAATTACAAAAACAATTTGCTAACATAGTTGAAAAAATCGAAGGGCAAAAATCTATTGTTAAAAAAGGGCTTAATGAATCTCAGTATCTTTTTTACGGTCTTATGAGTCAATATTTTTATTGAGTATAACATAAATTTATCCAAAGGGTTAAGCAATAGCTTTGCTAAAACCCTTTGAAAATTCTATATTTTAAGTAGATGTTATTTAGCTAATCACTATTGCCATCCCATTTTTTTCTCATGCCCTAAAATTATAGCAGCATTACCTTTTTCAACATCATTAAGAGCATCATCGCTAAAATTTTCAATTGATTTATACCAAGTTTTACTTTCAAAAAAATCTCTTAGTCCAGGAGTTTTAAAAGGTCGTCCATGTCTTGCAAATATTTCATTTCTCATTATATACGCATCATCTATAGAAATAGTTTTTAAGTATGACTCTGTCACATATTCTTTATCAAGTTTATAGTTATTATCTGCTTCATAAGTATCAAATATTATATGAATTTACTCTCAAAAAATTAACGCACAAAAACTTTATCATTTTTTTAAATCATGAATAAACCTATTTTTATTGTCAATAATATAAAAGTGCCTCTAAATGATAGCACTTTTATAAAAAAATGATATAATAGAAGTAGGTGAAATCCATCAACTATGACAATAAAAGTATTACCTTACCATTAAAAGTATTTCTGAGGGATATAAAATTCAGTCTAAATGCTGGCAATTTTTCCATCGCTCATTATAGATCTAAAAACAAAGACTTCATTAAAGAATATGGTTTTACCATAGATAATATAAAGAGCATCATACTTAAATTGTCCCCAACCCATGCTCTCAATAAGACATCAGAACCAGATTTAGATGGGTTTCCTGGTTTCATTTATAAATTTAGTTATCCATACGAGAAAACAAAAATTTATATAAAAATCAGATTTAATCCACCAGATGAAATAGTATGCATCTCATTTCATACATAAAAATTTAGGAGGGAATTTACATGAATACTGCTTTTTGTACTACTTGCAACAAAAAAACAAATTACGAATTAAAACACGAACCAATCATAAATTTTAGAAATATCGAAGTTAATGTCGATCAAATCGTTCCCTACTGTCTTGAATGTGGGAATGATATGTTTATTGAAGATATTGAAAATGAAAATTTACTAAATCTCTATTCTAAATACAAGGAATTAGCTGGATTTGTAACTTCGAAAGAAATAACAGACTTTAGAAAAAAATATAATATTTCTCAAAGAGAATTAGGTTACATCCTTGGTTTTGGTAAAATAACCATCAACAGATATGAAAATGGAGCTCTTCAAAATCAAGCTCACGACGATGTTTTGAGGAATATAATCAAAAATGATGCTTTTTTCAAAGAAAAGGTAGAGCTTGCCTTTGCAAAACATAAAATAACTGAAAAAACATATAATAAAGTGATTTCAAACATTGTGGATAATACTAAAAACGATGAATTAGACGATATTTATTTATTATATGACCATGAACCAAGCATTTACAATGGTTTTACAAAGCTTGATTTTGATAAAATAGAAAGTCTTATCCTATATATTTCTTCAAAAATTAAGCTTTACAGGACCAAACTAAATAAAATTTTATGGTACATCGACTTCTTCTATTTCAAGGAAAATATAAATTCTATAACTGGTCTTCGCTATATAAAAAAGCAATATGGTCCTGTAATTGAAGAAAAAGGATACAACAAAATCACTTCTTATCTGGATAGGTGTGATGTTATTTCAATCGAAGAAGCTGAAAATGGCTATGAAATAATAAAACCAAATGATGAATTTGATCTTAATATCTTCTCAGAAGACGAGCTAAATGTTATAGATAAAGTCATATCAAGATTAAAAAATTTAAGCACATGTCAAATATCGGAGCTATCTCATCAGGAAAAAGCTTGGCAGTATACTCAAGATTGTGAGCTAATCTCTTATGACTATGCAGACGATTTAAAATTAGATCTATGATATTTAAATTTTCGGAAATAATAAAGAGTAAGTTTATCTTATTCTTTATTTTTTTATCTAGAAAAAAATGTTATAATTTATAATATGTTGAATTATAGAAAATTGTTATGCACTGGAGTTGATTTCTTTGAACTTTAGTTTTTTATTAAAAGAACCCGATTATTCAGTTTTTGCTTCTTCTGCCATTGAAGCTGAGACCATACTCCCCCTCTCCCCTGCCATGTCCTGCGCTGCATCGAGAAAAGCCTTAGAACTTGCAATCAAATGGGTCTATGCTGCTGATAGTACTATGAGTATGCCTTATAAAGACAGTTTATCATCACTTATCTTTGAAGATTCTTTTAAAGATGCTGTGGATCCTGCTACTTGGTCCAAGCTTAAGATAATTACTAAACTTGGAAATTTAGCTGTCCATACAAATAAGCAAGTTACAAGACCAGAAGCCATTTTATCCTTATCTACCCTATTTGAATTCATTGAGTGGTTAGATTACTGCTATGGAAAAGATTATACAGAGCGTCACTTTGACGAAAGACTCATAGAAGAAGGCAAAGCATCCGACAGGAAAGCCATAAAAGACTCGGATCCAATGGTTAAAATCGATGGTAAAAAATGCAAAGAAGAGCTTAAGCCTATTGAAAAGAAGAGCGAAATCTTTACTTCTAAAAAGGATGAAAATAAAAAT